>DYIS01000144.1 GCA_020723545.1 Ktedonobacter racemifer | reverse complement strand
CTTTTGGGGTTCCTGGTGGAACTGTTGGCAGCGGTGCCGAGCGTGGTTTACGGGTTATGGGGCCTGTTCGTCTTCGTCCCGATCGTGGTGAGGCCGGTAGCAGAGGCCTTGAACCAGACGCTGGGCTTTACCGCGCTGTTTGCTGGGCCGGTCTTCGGCCCCAGCCGGCTAGCGGCCTCCCTCATCCTGGCGATCATGATCCTGCCCACCATCTCAACGGTGAGCCGGGACGTGTTCCGGGCCGTCCCCAGTTCCCAGCGGGAGGCGGCCCTGGCATTGGGGGCCACGAAGTGGGAGATGATCTCTCAGGTGCTCGTCCCGTATGGACTCTCTGGTATCTTGGGGGCCGTCATCCTGGGGCTGGGCCGGGCCCTGGGCGAGACGATGGCGGTGACTATGGTCATCGGCAATAACCTGGACCTCACGCCCTCGCTCCTGCACCCGGGCTACACCATGGCCTCCATCATCGCCAACGAATTCGCCGAGGCCACCTATGACCTTTATTTGCAATCCCTGATCGAGATCGGCCTGGTGCTCTTCGTGGGGACACTGTTCCTGAACCTGATCGCCCGGTTCCTGGTCTGGCAGGTGGCGCGACGGGTGCCGCAGGAGGTGCGCGCGTGAGCAGATCTACCCGGTGGCGATCCGGTAGTGTGAGGTATGCCTGGCGGAAGCTCACCAACGCCGGGATGCTCTCCCTCACTGGCCTGGCGGCCTTCCTGGCCGTGGTGCCCCTGGTCTGGATCGTCGTCTACATCGCCAGCCAGGGAGCACGTTTCGTCAGCGCCGATTTCTTCACAAAACTCCCCACGCCGGTGGGGGTGCCCGGGGGCGGGATCGCAAATGCCCTGGGCGGCACCGCCATTCTGGTGGGCATCGCCTGTACCATAAGCATCCCTATCGGCGTCCTGACCGCCTTCTATGTGGCGGATAAGCCGGATACCCCTCTGGGCCTGGCTGTCCGCTTTGGCACCGACGTGCTCTCCGGCGTGCCTTCCATCGTCGTCGGCATCTTCGCCTACACCGTGGTGGTATTGCCAATGAAGCGGTTCAGCGCCCTTTCCGGCGGCCTGGCCCTGGCCATTATCATGCTGCCCACGGTCATTCGAGCCACCGAGGAGATGCTGAAACTGGTGCCAAACGACCTGCGGGAGGCCTCGCTGGCACTAGGTGCTCCAGAGTGGAAGACCTCGCTGGCGGTAATGCTCCCGGCGGCTCTAAACGGGGTAATCACCGGCGTGATGTTGGGAGTGGCCAGGGTGGCGGGAGAGACCGCGCCGCTTCTGTTCACCTCCTTTGGCAACCCCTTCTGGAGCACTCGGCTTGACCAGCCCATAGCCTCCCTCCCTCACACCCTGTTTGTCTATGCCATCTCGCCTTACAAGGACTGGCACGCCAAGGCCTGGGCGACGGCCCTGGTGCTGATGGCGTTGGTGTTGTCCTTGAACATCATCGCCCGGGCCTGGACTATGATCCGTCAGGCCCGGCTGGGCGGTTAGTCGTGGAGGAGAAGATGATGGGACAACTCGTCCACCTCGTCGGGCTGACCTCGGCGCTTCCGAGCCCAGGGCAGAGTTCCGATCCAGCCGATGACTTGGTGAAGATACGAGTGGCTGACCTGAATGTCTACTATCGGTCCTTCCGAGCCCTGGCTGACCTCAGCGTGGAGATCCTCGAGCGCCGGATCACGGCCTTCATCGGCCCCTCCGGGTGCGGCAAGTCCACCCTCTTGCGAACGCTCAACCGGATGAACGACCTGGTGCCAGGCAGTCGGGTGGAGGGCCGGGTGAACCTGGACGGCGGAGACATCTACGGCCCCAGCGTAGACGTAGTGGATGTGCGCCGGCGGGTGGGCATGGTGTTTCAGCGTCCCAACCCCTTCCCTAAGTCGATCTTCGACAACGTGGCCTATGGCCCCCGGCTGTACGGCGTACGGGGCCGGGAACTGGAGGATCTGGTGGAGGGGAGTCTACGGCGCGCCGCGCTCTGGGACGAGGTAAAGGGCAAGCTACACCGTTCGGCCCTGGCCCTCTCCGGCGGACAGCAGCAGCGGCTGTGCATCGCCCGGGCCCTGGCCGTGGAGCCCGAGGTCATTCTCATGGACGAGCCTTGCTCGGCCCTGGACCCCATCGCCACGCTGAAAATCGAGGATCTGATGCGCCAGCTCGCCCAGGAATACACCATCGTCATCGTCACTCACAACATGCAACAGGCGGCCCGGGTCTCGGACTACACTGCCTTCTTGATGATGGACGAGGAGCGCACCGGCCGACTCATCGAGTACGGCACGACCCAGCAGATCTTCACCACCCCAAGGGACCGGCGCACCGAGGACTACATTACTGGGAGATTCGGCTAGGAAAGGCAGGATGTTGCGCAAATGACCAGGGAAACATTTGATCGCCGTCTGAATCAGCTCCAGGACGACGTCCTGTACCTGGGGAGCATGGTGGACAAGGCCATCGGTCGCAGCCTGGAGGGCTTGAAGCAACGGGACCTGCCCCTGGCCCGGCAGGTCATAGAGGACGACGCCGCTATCAATCAAAAGAGATTCGAGATAGAGGAAAAGGCCCTTCTCCTGATCGCCACCCAGCAGCCCATGGCCGTGGACCTGCGGGTCATCGCCGCGGTCCTGAACATCATCACCGATCTGGAGCGCATGGCCGATCACGCTGCGGGCATAGCCAAGATCACGATCATGTTGGGCGACGAGCCCTTGCTCAAGCCCTTGATCGATGTCCCGCTCATGGCCGCCAAGGCTCGGGAGATGCTACGCCGCGCCCTGGACGCCTTCGTGGCCCGGGATGCCCAGGCGGCCCGAGAGGTCAGCGCCCTGGATGACCAGGTGGATGCCCTGTACGACCAGGTGTATCGGGAGCTCTTGAGCTTCATGATCTCCGACCCAGGGACCATTACCCGGGCTACGCACCTGCTTTGGGTGGCTCACAACCTGGAGCGCATCGCCGACCGTGTCACCAACATCTGCGAGAGGGTGGCCTTCACCGTCTCCGGCAAGATGGAGGAGATGAACCCACTTAGGCCCGAGAGACTTAGGGCTCAGGGGCTCGGCTGAGAGAGGGGCTTTAGCGTAAGCCAGAGGTACTGGTATGGGTCCAGGTCCAGGGCATAGGGTCCCCTAGAGACCGGGGCAAATGCGTCTCCAGAGAGCATATCGACCGGAAGGCAAGCGGGGAACTCAGTTGATTCTAACGAAACCGATTGCCTCGACGAGGACAGGTTATGCACCACGAGGATGTTATCGCTCTCGTACCGGCGCAGGTACGCTAAGACCGCCGTGTTTTGGGGCTCTAGGAACTGGCAGCTCCCCCGGCCGAAGGCACGGTGTGTCTTCCGCGCCAGGATCATCTTCCTCACGGTGTGGAAAAGGGAAGAGGGGTCCTCTAACTGTGATCTGGCATTGATCCTTTTGTAGCTAAGGACTTCGTCATCGTTCACCGGGCTGTACATGGCGGATGGATGCGCCACGGAGAAGCCGGCATTCTCCTCATTGGACCACTGCATTGGTGTTCGGAGGCCGCCTCTGTCCTTCAGGGTGATGTTGTCTCCCATGCCGATCTCGTCGCCGTAGTAGATGATGGGCGAGCCTGGCAAGGTCAACAGTAGGGAGTAAGCGAGCTCGATCCTCCTTCGATCGTTGTTCAGCAGGGGCGACAGGCGTCGCCGGATGCCGAGGTTAAGCCTCATCTGATGGTCAGGGGCATAGGCGTCCCACAGGAATTGCCTGTCCTCTTCGGTTACCATCTCCAGGGTGAGCTCATCGTGGCACCTCAAGAAGGTTGCCCACTGGCACGATTCTGGAATGGGCGGGGTTCTATTTAGGATGTCCACGATGGGCCTTCTATCCTCTCGCTTCAATGCCAGGAAGATGCGGGGCATCAGGGGGAAATGCAGGCACATGTGGAACTCGTCGCCAGCGCCAAAGTACTCCCGCACCTCCTCCGGCCACTGGTTGGCCTCCGCCAGCAGAACCTTGCCCCGATAGTTCTCGTCCAGGAAGCGCCGCACGCGCTTGAGGTAGGCGTGGGTTTCGGGCAGGTTCTCGCAGTTCGTCCCCTCCCGCTTGAACAGGTACGGCACGGCATCGGCCCGGAAGCCATCGATACCCATGTCCAGCCAGTGCTTCATCACCCTGAGCATGGCCTGTTGCACGGCTGGGTTATCGTAGTTCAGGTCTGGCTGCTGGGGATAGAAGCGGTGAAAATAGTACTCCCCGGTGAGGGGGTCAAACTCCCAGTTGGACTCTTGGAAATCGACGAAGATGATTCGGGCATCCTTGAGCTTTCGGTTCGTCCTGCTCCAAAGGTAGTAGTCTCGCTTGGGGGAGTTCTTGGACGAGCGGGCCTCTTGGGACCAGGCATGCTGGTCCGAGGTGTGATTCATCACCAGGTCAGCGATGACGCGGAGGCCGCGCCGGTGAGTCTCCTGGACCATCTCTTTGAAATCCTCGACTGTCCCGTAGTCCTGGTGAATCTTGAGGAAGTCCCTGACGTCGTAGCCATCGTCGACCAGGGGCGAATCGTACATCGGCAACAGCCAGAGGCAATTGACCCCCAGCTCCTGGAGATAGCCCAGCTTGCTGGTCAGCCCCTGGAAGTCGCCGTGTCCGTCGCCGTTGCCGTCACAAAAGGCCCGGATGTAGACTTCATAGAATACGGCGTCTTTGTACCAGGTCATCCCTTCACCGACCCGGCCAGAATCCCCCGCACGAAGTATTGCTGCATGCTGAAGAAAACAAGCATCGGCAGCAGCATCGAGATGAAGGCCGCCGCAGTCAGCACCTGCCAGTTGCCGCCCAGCGAGTTCACCAGGTTGCTGATGGTCACGGTCATCGGCGCCACCTTGGGCGTGCCACCCAGGTAGATCAGCGCGACCAGCAGGTCGTTCCAGACCCACATGAACTGGAAGATCACCAGCGACGCCAGGGCCGGCACGGACAGCGGCAAGACCAGCCAGAAGAAAGCAGTGAACGGCGATGCCCCGTCCAGGTAAACCGATTCGAATAGGTCCTTGGGCAGAGCGCCGAAGAAGTTACGCAGCAGATAGACGGCGAAGGGCAGGCCGTAGCCGGTGTGGGCCAGCCAGATGCCGAGGAAGGTGCCGGTTAACCCCAAGGCGTTGAACAGGCGCAGCACCGGGATCAGGGTCATCTGGAGCGGGACGACCAACAGCCCGACCACGATGACGAACAGGAGATCACGCCCAGGAAATTTCATCCAGGCAAAGGCGTAAGCGGCGAAGGCGGCAATCATGATCGGGATAACGGTGGACGGAATGGAGATGAACAGGCTGTTGACGAAGCTCTGGGCCATCCCACTCGTGCTCAGCGCCTCGCGGTACATACCCAGCGTAAAGTTGAATGGCGGTGTGAAGGCCGTCCACCAGCCGGTCGAGGCAACCAGGCGCGCCGGCCGGAAGGAGCTGACCAGCAGGCCGACCGACGGTAGCAGCCACACGGCGCAGATCAGGAGCACGACCACGTGCAGCGGGCCCTGGCTGAGCGCCCGGGCGAGGCGTGCGCTGAGGGAGGCCTCACGTTCACGAGCTTGCGCTATAGCGGCGGTAGTCATCGTAGTGCCTCCTGTCGTCTGAAGTCTTGGATGTTCTTGAGCATGATCGGGATGATGGCCAGCAGGAGGATCACGGCGATGGCACTCGCCCGACCAAACTGATGGAAGTTGAACATTTCCTTATACATCCGGTTGGCGATGACCTCGGTGCCATAGTTACCGTTGGTCATGACGTATATGATGTCGAAGGCCTTGAGGGCGTTGATGATCATCGTCGTGGCGACGACGGTGATCGTGGAACTGAGCATGGGGAGGATGATGCGCCAGAAGACCTGCCACTCGTTGGCGCCGTCCACCCGAGCCGCTTCTAGGATCTCGGTCGGGATACCCTTAAGCCCAGCCGACAGGATGACCATACAGAAGCCAGTCCACATCCACACGCCGACCGCAATCAAGCCCGGGTTATTAGTTGAGGGGTTGAACAACCAGGCCTGGGGCTGGAAACCGGGGATGGTGGTGGTGAGTATGGCGTTGACTGTGCCCATCTGGGGCAGCCCGGCCGGCTTGAAGTCGTACATCAGTTTCCAGATCACACCGGCGGCGACGAAGGAGATGGCCATCGGCAAGAAGATGAGTGCCTTAGCTGCTGCCTCGTAGCGCACGCGGTCAAAGAGCACGGCGATGATCAGGCCGAAGGTCACAGTTAGCAGAGTAAAGAGCACCAGCCACAGGATGTTGTTCTTGAACGAGATCAACATGTCCTGGGCAGTGAAGACGTAGGCATAGTTGGCCAGACCGACGAAGCGGGTCGAGTCGGCATTAAACAGGCTGATGCCGGCGGTGTTCAGCGCTGGATAGACCAGGAAGACGACCAGGAACAGAACCGCCGGCCCGATCCATAGCCACGGCCGGACACCTGGCCGATGCCGCTCTGGTAGGAAACCAAGCAGCCACTCGACCAGTCCCACGTAGCCGGCCATCACGGCCGGCACGCCCAGGACCACGATCAAGGCCATCAAGAGCGTGTTAGCCATGGGGCCCTTTTCCTTCAACTAGTAGTCTGTCCCATAATTGGCGATATTTATTAAGAGATAAGTACCTT
>DYIS01000143.1 GCA_020723545.1 Ktedonobacter racemifer | reverse complement strand
AAGCCGCGGTCGGCGTATGAGCTGGTGACCAGGCAGATGGTGGCGGATCTGCGGCGGGACCTGGACGACGTGAAGAGCCTCTTGCGTTGGCTCTGGTTCCTGGTCTTCGCCACGTTCGTCACCACCATCGTGGATGCGATCCTGCCGAGAGTGCGCTGAGTTGGTCCTTGGTCCGTTGGTCTTTAGTCCGGGGTCTTAGACCAAGGACCATTAGACCAAAGACCGAGGACCATCAGACCAAGGACTAAGGACTACGGACCAAATTGGCAGTTCTCAAGGAAGCGCTAAAACACATTCTAAAGGACCCGGAGGTCTTTTCTCGCTGCGTGATCAAGCGCAGGCCTCTGCGGCCCTACCAGTTGGAGCCCATGCGGGCGATCCTGGCCTCAGTCTACGGGCGGCAGGGCCACGTTTTCACCGTGGAGTTCGCCCGTCAAATGGGGAAAAACGAGGCCAGCGCTCAGCTCGAGTGCTACCTGTTAAATCTGTTTCAGCGGGTCGGCGGCAACGTCGTCAAGGCCGCGCCCACCTTCAAGCCCCAGGTCATCAACTCCAAGATGCGCCTGGAAAACTGCCTGGACAACGCCTGGAACGCGGGCCGGTGGCGGGGGCACTGGAGCTACATCGTCCAACTGGGCAATGCCTCGGTCTTCTTCTTCTCCGGCGAGGCCGGGAGCCAGGTGGTGGGGGCCACCGCCAACATATTGCTAGAGATCGACGAGGCCCAGGACTTCAGCGAGAGCAAGTACCTGAAAGACTTCAGACCGATGGGCTCCACCGCCAACGTCACCACGGTGCTCTACGGCACCGCCTGGACGGAGGATACGCTCCTGGAAAAGCAAAAGCAATCAAACCTGGAGCTACAGAGGCGGGACGGCGTGCGCCGCCACTTCCAGTACGACTGGCAGGTACTGGCGGAGCTCTCACCGGAGTACCGCAAGTACGTGGAAGCCGAACGGGCACGGCTGGGCGAAGACCATCCGCTCTTCAAGACGCAGTACAAGCTGGAGCTGGTTTCCGGCACGGCCGGGATGTTCTCGCCCACGCAGCTTGCCCAGATGAAAGGAAAGCTCCCGCGCATGGAGGGTCCGGAGCCGGGGTACACCTACGTGGCCGGGGTGGATTTCGCCGGGGAGGACGAGGAGGCCCAGGACGCCGCCCTGCGAGCCCTGAAGCCCAAGAAAGACTCCACGGTCCTCTTGATAGGCGAGGTGGACTTCGCGACCATCGCCCAGGGCCTCAGCGAGCCCCGGGTCCAGGTGGTGCGGACCTACTGGTGGACCGGAAGACCGCACCGGGAGCTTTACGAACAATTGTTGGATCTCCTCACCCAGGTGTGGGGGGTGGTCCGGGTGGCGGCCGACGCCTCGGGGGTGGGAGCAGGGGTGGCGTCTTTTCTGGCCCAGGCTTTAGGTGACCGGGTGGATCAGGTGGTATTTTCGGCTAAGAGCAAGTCCGAGTTGGGCTTCGGTCTGCTAGCGGCCGTGAACTCGGGCCGGTTCAAGTTCTACCTGGGCGATGACCCGGAGGCCCGGGAGTTCTGGTTCGAGTGCGAGAAGGCACAGTCTCAGGTGCGGGCGGGCGTCACCATGAGCTTCTACGTGGACCCCCAGGACGGCCACGACGACTTCCTGGTGGCGGCGGCCCTGCTGGTGCGGGCGGCGGGCACCGTGCAGCGGCCGCCCGCCAGCGCGGTGGTGCAGGCCAGGCAGTTGTACCTGGATGGGGTGTACTAGCTAGCCGACGGCAGATAGCTAATAGCAGATGGCAGAGGGGGCGTATAGCGGGGTAATTTCGAAATTCGAAATTCGAATTTCGCGTGTCTGCCAGACACCGGGAGTCTGACGGGAGCTGCTATTCGCTATCAGCTACCTGCTATTAGCCATATAGCGACCGAAGGGAGCGAGCCAATGTTGGTGATGGGGCACGCGAGCAATAAAGAGCGGTGGGACGAGGCCGACTTCGGGCTCATTGAGCGGGCTGGCTTTCAGGGCATGGTGGGGCTCACGATCTCGGAGCCGGAGATGTTCGCGCGGGCGGACAGGCTGCTGGCGGAGCCGAAACAGTGGGTTGTCCGCCTGTGGTGGCCCGGCCGACCACCGGCCCCTGGGGAGTTCGTGGCCGCCATGAAGCCCAGGCTTCAATCCTACCTCGACGTAGGGCTCACGTTCTGCGTGGAGATATTGACCGAGCCAAATCACCTCTCCGGCGGGCCGGGGTGGGGGATCACGGCGGAGCACGCCAGGGACTTTCGCCTGTGGTACCACATGACCCTTAGGCTCCTGCGACAGGAGTTCCCTAACGTCCAGTTCGGGTTCCCGGCGCTTTGTGCCGTGCCGGATCTGAAAACCGATCTGGTCTGGCTGGACGTGTGCCGGGACGCGGTGGAGGCCTCGGACTTCCTGGCCGTCCACTGCTATTGGCAGTACGAGAACATGACGAGCCCAGATTGGGGGTATCGGTTTTTGCAATACCACGCCAGGTTCCCGGACAAGACCCTGTGGATCACGGAGTTCGGGGACTCCACGCCTGGAGTGAGCCACGAGAAGAAGGCGGAAGAGTACCTGGCCTTCTGGAAGGAGGTGGGGAAATACGGGTACGTGGCCGGGGCAGCGCCGTTCCTGGTTGGAGGGACGGAGGACTGGGCGGAGTTTCGACTAGGCGAGCCGGAGGCGAGGGCGGCCCGCCAGGCGATAACAGCGGGAAATTCGAAATTCGAATTTCGGAATTCGAAATTGAGCGGCTCCCTGCTCCCTGCAACCCCCGCCCTAGTAGACCGCCGGGGGGAGCTGGTGGCGCTGTATCCGGGGAGGCCAGCGTACCAGAGGCGCGACCTGGGCCAGATCGAGGGCGTGGTGATCCATCACACGGCGGTGGACGTTGACCTGGCGGCTCGCGATATAGCGCGCTACCACGTGGAGCGCAACGGCTGGCCGGGGATCGGCTATCACTTCCTGGTGCACCAGAACGGCGATATAGACTGGTGCAATGAGCTAGAAACGGTTTCCTACCACGCGGATGGTCAGGAAAAGATCAACGGCGTTGGCGTGAACAACTGGCGGTATGTCGGAGTGGCCCTAAACGGCTGTTTCACCGAGGGGCGTGCGCCCACGGCGGCCCAGATGTTAGCGGCCCGATGGCTCATTGCCAGCATAGAGTACAGGTTGGGACGCCGCTTAGCGGTCCTTGGGCATAAGGAGCTAGGCGTTACACGATGCCCTGGCGACAATTGGGCAGAGTGGAAGCGGCAGCTAGCCGGGTAGCGATCCTCCCGCAGGTTCCGAACCTGCGGGAGGATGGGCTCACTGGGAGTGCAGTCAGTAGGACAAGTTGCCAACTTGTCCCACAAGGCTGCATTCCAACTGCTATCTGCTATTTGCCATCTGCTATTAGCTAGAATGTTGGAGGGAGCAAATGGCCAGGCGATTTGTAGTTCTGCAAAAGCGACGGCTGGGGGCAGCGGAGAACGGCGGGCGCCACATCATCTTCGGCACGGTGTCCGACGCCAGGGGATTCCCAATGGCGGGCGTCCGGCTCCTCATGACCTGGGAGTTCATGGACGCCAAGGATCTGCCGGGCCTCTACGCCTACACCGGGGGCGCTGGGGCTTACGAATTCACGACCACCATGGGCGTGTTCGCGGTTCAGGTAGTTCAGAACGGCATTTCCTCGGAAAGGGCCGACCAGCTCCGCAACACCCCCAGCGAGCCGGAGCCGGGACACACCAGCTACCAGGTGGATTTCCGCCTGGAGGATGACGACGTGCCCCTTCCAGGTGAGCTGGAGGCGGCGGTTAGGCAGCTTGAGAGAGACCTGGCGGAGGTGAAGCAAATCCTGGTACGACTCGAATTTCGAACTTCGAACTTCGAACTTCGAATGCGGGATCTGCCCCCACCCCCTGGCATCGCGCGGCTTCTGTGGCTCTTTGGAAGGCAAGACTTTTACCGCAGAGCCCGCTGAGAGCGCAGAGATAAGCGAATGATCTCTGCGGACTCTGCGCTCTCTGCGGTGAACGAGGGCTAATAGGAGGGTTGGCCATGTCGTTCAAGGATGACCTGTTGGACCGGCTTTTCGGCGGCCTTATCCGGGCGCGGGTGGCGGAGGCTACCCTGGCCGAAGAGGATCGCTGGTGGCGGTCCCTGACCAAGGCGGGCGAGAAGGACGTTACTCCCACCAGCCTGAAAGACCAGCTTGAGCAAAGCCTGGAGGCATACCGCTCTAACCCGCTGGCCTTCCGGATCATCGAGCTCACCACCGATTACGTGTTGGGCCGGGGCATCGCCTTGCGGGCCAGAGAGCCTCGTGTGGCGGAGTTCGTCAATCGCTTCTGGCACCATCCTGAGAACCGGATGGACGCCAGGATCTACGAGATGTGCACCGAACTATCGCTAGCCGGTGAACTTTATGTCACGTTCCATACCAACCCCCTGGACGGCATGACCTATATCCGCCTGGTGCCGGCGTCTTCCATCGACGAGGTCACGACTGACGAAAACGACCTGGAAAACGAGCTCGGATACCACCAGGTCACAAACGACCCCGATAGGATCAGGGAGGGGCGCTGGTGGTCGCAGCACGACATGCGGCACTACGCCATTAACCGGGTGGTGGGTGCCAAGCGCGGCCAGGGTGACCTGGTGCCCCTGCTGCCCTGGCTTCGGCGCTATAAGGACTGGCTGACTGACCGGGTGGTGATCAACAAGTTCAAGGGCGCGTACCTCTGGGACGTCGTGCTGAAAGGCGCTGGCCCCGAGGTCATTGCCAGGAAAAAGGCGGAGCTTATGACCCCTCCCTCCCCCGGCTCCTGCATCGTCCACAACGAGGTCGAAGAGTGGAAGGCCATACAGCCCGCCATTAACGCCGAGGCGGTGGAGGCCGACGGGAAGGCCCTGCGCATGGCGATCGGTGCCGGCGCGGGGGTGCCCCTGCACTATATGGCCGAGGGGGAGAGCGCGACGCGGGCCACCGCCGTTGAGATGGGCGAACCCACCCGGCGCCACTACGAGCGGCGCCAACTGTACTTCGGCTGGCTGATCAACGACGTGGTGGGCGTGGCCGTCACCAGAGCTATCGAGGCCGGCGCCCTCCCTGCCGACGTTGACCGCACCCTGGAACCGCCCAAGTTCCAGGACCTGACCACCAGTGACAACGAGGCCCTGGCCCAGGCAGCCAAGACGATGGCCGATGCCCTGGTGGTGGCCCAGGCCCAGGGCTGGATTGGGCCTGAAGAGGCGGCGGAGATGTGGAAGCGGTTTGCGGGCGAAACCGAGCAGAGGGCAGGATGATTTCGAAATTCGAATTTCGAAATTCGAAATTGAAAGGAGGTGGTGCTTTTGACGATGGACTTTGAGCAGACCACGGCCAGGCAAGACGTAGCGGCGGAGGCCACGGTGGTGGCGGGCCAGGCCAGGACCGTGGATGTGACCATCATACGGCCTGGTGAGAGCAAGAACGGCATGGTGTACTCGGAGGCGGTGCTTAAGGCCTCCCTGCCGATGTGGGAGGGTGCTACGGCCTTCTGTGACCACCCCAACCTCCTGGATGCTTCTCGCAAGGGGCGTAGCGTCCGGGACGTGGTGGGCGTGTACACCAGGCCGCGTTGGGATGGCGCCATCAAGGCCCACCTGCGGCTCCTGGACGAAGACCTTTACCGCCTGGTAGAGGTGGTCGTTCGGGACAAAGCCAAGGGGTTGGCGGTGCCCAACGTGGGGATCTCGGCGGACATGGTGGTTACCAGGCGCCCCCTCCCCTCCCTCCCCGTGGACGGGGAGGGCCGAGGTGGGAACCGCTGGGAAGTCGGGCAAATCCTGGCCGTGAATTCCGCTGACGTGGTCTTTGACCCGGCGGCGGGCGGGAGCTTCGACCGCATTCTCGAAATGGAAAAGGCGCGAAGGGACCTTCGCGCTGAGCTTTCGGCCATCGAGGCCGCCGGGGGCTTCAACCGCATTCTTGAAGCGCTAAAGAAAAACGTGGAGGGAAACGTGAGTGACACGGTACTTGAGCAAAGCGAGACTGGCGAAGTGGCGGTTACCTCTCCTGCGCCTCCGCCTCCAGCGCCTCCGGCGGCTGAAGCGCGTGGCGAAAAGGATGATGTGGCTGCCGTGACTGAGGCCCGCAAGGCCCTGTGTGGGGACATCCTGACCTTGCGGATGGCGGCCTCTGGGCTGCCCGACAAGGCGCGTGAGGCCGTCGCCAAGAAGTTCGCGGGGCGGGTTTTCGAGAGCGCTGACCTGGACAAGGAAATTGCCGACATGAAGACCCTCTTGGGCGAGCTGACCCAGGGCCACGTGATCACGGGCGTGGGTGGGGAGCGGGTTCAGATGGGGCTGTCTTCTCGTGAGAGGATGGCCTATGCCCTGGACAAGCTCTTCGATCTGCCCGTGCCGGACAAGGCGAAGGATGTGCCGGCCCTCTCCGGCATTCGAGAGGCTTATATCCTGGTCACCGGTGACGTCGGCCTGCGTGGCTTCGGCTACCGGGACTGGGAGCGGAGCGTGATCGCCCGGGAAGCGAACGAAGTGACTACGGCGATCATGGCTGACCTGCTGGGGAACGTTCTCAACAAGCGGCTGGTGAAGGACTACGAAGATCAGCCCAAGTGGTGGAAGTAGATCGTGGCTGAGACCACCATTC
>DYIS01000142.1 GCA_020723545.1 Ktedonobacter racemifer | reverse complement strand
GAAAATCTTCGTGGTCACCCCCGCCGCTGCCGATGCCATCACCGGTGCCAACTTCAACAAGTACATCTTCCGCACCGGTTCGAGCGCTGCCAACGACGCCCTGGCCGGGGCCAAGTACGCCGTGCGCGAGCTGGGGAAAAAGTTCGTGGGCCTGGCCCCCGACTACTCCTGGGGCCGCGACCAGATCGCCATCTGGAAGAAGATCGTGGAGTCTGAGGGCGGCACCTTTGTAGCCGAGGTCTACGCCCCGGCAGCCACCACCGACTTCACCCCTTACCTTCAGAAAGTGCTGGACTCGAAGGCCGAGGTGCTCTTCGTGGCCTGGGCCGGGGCTGGCGGCGTTCGCCTCTTCCAACAGGCCCAGGAGCTGGGCGTGACCACTAAGCTGAAGGTGACCACCGGTATCGTGGACAACAAGTCTCTGGCCGCCACCGGCGACTCTATGATCGGTTTCAAGGGGATGATCAAGTACTACTACGCGTTCCCCAAGAACCCGGTGAACGATTGGCTGGTGGCCGAGCACCAGAAACGCTTTAACGAACCGCCCGACCTCTTCACCGATACGGCCTTCGCCGCTGGCCAGGCCATTGTTCTGGCCTTGGAGAAGACCAAGGGCTCCACCGACGCCGAGGCCCTGATCAAGGTCATGGAGGGGATGAGTTGGGATGCCCCCAAGGGCAAGTTCACCTTCCGCAAGGAAGACCACCACGCCCTCCAGCCCATGTACACGGCCGAGGTGGTTAAGGGCCCCGACGGCAAGCCCCAGCCCAAGCTGGTGAAGGAGATCTCCGCCGAGGATGCGGCTCCACCGATCACGGTGCCCAAGTAGGCCGTTCCAGGAAGCGCTTGCCTGCTCAGGCTTAGGCAGGCTGACCTGCCTAAGCCTGTTGGGTTTCTACGCCAACCGTGAGGCCGAAGACCGGTGCCTTCGGCTTTCTTTACTCGTGAAGAAGTTCGAGCTTGTTAAATGGATAACACCATCATCCTGGAGACCAACCGGCTGCGCAAGGATTTCGGGGGCCTGGTGGCGGTGGCCGGCGTGAGCGTCAAGGTCCGCCAGGGCACCTCTCATTCCATCATCGGACCCAATGGCGCGGGCAAGACCACCTTCTTCAATCTGCTCAGTGGGGTGTTCAAGCCCACCGGCGGCACGATCTACTTCAAGGGGCATGACATCACGGCCCTGCCCGCTTACCAACGTTCCCATCTAGGCATTGGTCGCTCCTTCCAGATCACCAACATCTTCCCTAACCTGACAGTGCTGGAGAACGTGCGACTGGCGGCCCAATCGCGGGGCCGTGACAACTTCAAGCTCCTTTCCGATTTTCGCGCCTTTGGACGCTATCAGGAGCGGGCTCTGGAGATCCTGGAACTGGTGGGCCTGAGGGGCAAGGAGCTGACCGTCGCCCATGCCCTTCCGCATGGCGACAAGCGCAAGCTGGAGATCGGCATCCTCCTGGCCACTGAGCCGGAGCTGTTGCTGTTGGATGAGCCTACGGCCGGCATGTCCCAGGAAGAGGTGCCGGGTATCATGGAGGTGATCGGCAAGATCAAGGCCTCCGGAGGCAAGACCATCATGCTGGTGGAGCATAAGATGGAGATCATCATGCGGGCCTCTGATGTAATTACGGTGATGCACCTCGGCAGTGTAATCGCCGAGGGGACTCCGGCTCAGATCGCCAATGACGAGGCAGTGCAGGCAGCGTATCTGGGAGGGACGCATACGTACCGGGGATGGAGAGCCCACCAACCCTAAGCCGTGGCCTGAAGGAATAGCGATGAGCGCTTTGTTGGAAGTGCAGGATATCCACACCTACATCGGGCAGTTTCACATACTGGAGGGAGTCTCCCTTGCTGCCAACGAGGGGGAGGTGACGGTGATGCTGGGGCGCAATGGCGCCGGCAAGACCACCACCCTGCGCTCAATTCTGGGGCTGACCCCGCCTCGTTCGGGGAGCATCAGGTTCGCCGGCAAAGAGATCGGTGGCCTGCCCACCTATTCCGTCGCCCAACTGGGCATAGGCTATGTGCCTGAGGATCGGGGTATCTTCACCGACCTCACGGTGGAGGAAAACCTGAAGATCGCGGAACGGGCCAAAGGAGACCTGGACCGCAAGGCGGACCTGGTCTTCGGCCTCTTCCCGGACCTGAAGCGCCTGTACCGGCTGAAGGGCGGCCAGCTCTCTGGGGGCCAGCAGCAGATGCTGGCCATGGCCCGAGCCCTGGTCCCGGACAACCGGCTCCTGCTCATCGACGAGCCCACCAAGGGCCTGGCCCCGGTCATCGTGGAGAAGGTCATGGAGACCATCCACCAGCTCAAGGAGACCGTCACCGTGCTCCTGGTGGAGCAGAATTTCTTCGTGGCCAGCGACATTGGTGACCGGTGCTATATCCTCGACGTGGGCCGCACGGTGCACACCGGAGCCATGGCCGATCTGGAGAGGGATGAGGCCTTGGTACAACGTTACCTGGGCGCCGTCGCCTAGGATCGCGGTGGGGAGGCGGTCATGACGCTGGAAACCCTGGTCAACATCGGCCTGCAGGGGCTCACCATGGGGATGCTCTTCTTTCTCATCGCCTCGGGATTGTCCCTGATCTTCGGGCTGATGGATGTCCTGAACTTCGCTCATGGGTCGTTCTTCATGATCGGGGCCTATGTGGCTTGGGCGACCTTCGATGGCACTGCCGCCATCATCCCTTTCAGCGACCTACGCTTCGCGATAGCGCTGGTCGCAGGAGCCCTGGCCGGAGGTGGGGTGGGGGCTCTCACGGAATGGGGACTCATCCGCCCTCTCTACAAGCGACCGATTTTTCAGATCTTGATGACCCTGGGGCTGGCCTACGTCCTCACTGAGGTGGTGAAAGTAGTGTGGGGAGCCTCGGGCCACAGCATGGCCAGGCCGGAAAGCCTATCCCGGGCGGTGGACTTCCTGGGGCGGCCTTTCCCCGCCTACCGTCTTTTCATCATCGCCCTGGGCCTGGCCATCCTGCTGGTGGTCTCTGTCCTGCTGCAACGCTCCCGACTGGGAATGATCATCCGGGCCGGGGTGGAGAACGGGGAGATGGTTCAGACCCTGGGCATCAACGTGCGCCGGGTTTTCACCCTGGTCTTCACCCTGGGGGCGGCCCTGGCCGCCCTGGGCGGTGCCGCTGCGGCGCCTTTCGTGGGCATATACCCGGAGATCGGGCTGGAGTATCAGCTCAGCGCCTTCGTGGTGGTGGTCATCGGAGGCATGGGGAGTTTCGCCGGTTCGGCAGTGGCAAGCATTCTGGTGGGATTGGCCCGGGCCTTCGCCGACTACCAGCTCTCACCCCTGGTCGCCCAGGCCATCATCGTGGCGGTGATGGCGGTAGTCCTCTTGCTCAAGCCGGAGGGGATCTTCGGCGCTAAGAAGGGAGGAGGACTTTGATGCAGCCCCTCTCCTCCTGGCTCAAGGCGAGATGGCCCTGGCTAGCCGTCCTGGCTTGTCTGACCCTGGCGCCTGCCTTTCTTAACAAGTTCTATCTGGGGCTTATGGTCCAGGTGTTCATCCTGGCAGTCTTCGCCTTGAGCTATGACCTTTTGATGGGCTATAGCGGTATCCTCTCTTTTGGTCATGCCATGTTTTTCGGGAGCGGGGCTTACGTGGTGGGGTTGTTGCTCAAAGGGGCAGCCTGGCCCCTGTACGCCGTCCTGCCCGTCATTATCGCGACCGGGGCACTGATGGGCGTTCTGGTGGGCATCGTCACCTTGCGGGTGCGAGGGGTATACTTCGCCATGATCACTTTGGCTTTCGCCGAGGTGATCTACATTCTCTCCGCGTCTTCGCAGTTGCGGCCCTGGACCGGAGGCGACGAGGGGCTCCATGGTATCCCGGTGCCCGCCTGGATGAGCCCTACAGCGGAGAGGGTGACCTTCTACTATATCTCCTTATCTTTTCTGGTTCTCATGTATTTCCTGGCCCGGCGAATCGTCAACTCGCCCACGGGACGGGTGCTCATCGCCATCCGCGAGAATGAGGCCCGGGCCGCGACCATCGGCTATAACGTGTTCTGGTACAAAGTGCTCATCATCGTCATCTCTGGCGTCCTCGCGGCCCTGGCCGGGGGGCTAAACGCCCTTTATTTCCGGAATGCCACGCCGGAGGTGCTGGGGGTGGGCCGAACCATCGACGCCCTGCTGATGACCATCATCGGAGGCATGGGGACCCTCATTGGCCCGGTGTTGGGGGCGGTGGTGATCCGTGTCCTGGGGAACTATCTGGCCGACTGGTTTGGCCCGCGATGGCCGCTGGTCTTCGGGCTCATCTTCGTGGCCCTGGTGATGTTCTTTCCTTGGGGTATTGTGGGAACGCTACGACAGCGTCCCCTGAGAGGCCTGGCTCAGTGGATCAAGCGCCTAAGTAGAGGGGCTGGTCAGAAAGCATCGTGAGATTGCAGTTAGCCGCTGGCCTTCGGGCTCATCCGGAATCTGGCGAAGCCGCGCGCCAGCGACCAAAAAGCTTCTTTGACCCCGCGTGAAAATCTCGGCGCGCTCTGCGTGCTCTGCGGTTAAACCCTTGTTCTTTCAGCGGAGTCTAGTAAAGAAAGCCGGTGGGTTGCTTGCGGGGGAGTCGTGGTGGTATAATTGGCGCGCCGTACTGGTGGGCATCTGGATCAGGCATTGGCGGGTGGCCCACCGGGCCGGGCAGGGTTGACGATGGCCGCAAGAAGCTTCCGGAGCAGGCCATGAGCGCCAAGAACACCAGGACCAGGCTGAGCCCGGGCCAGGCGGCTCAGGCTCTGGCGGAGATCATACGTAACGCCCGGCTTATCTGGCGCCTGCTATGGGACTCCCGGGTTTCCCCCTGGCCCAAGCTCCTCATACCTGGGGCGGTCTTGTACGTCCTCTCACCCATCGACTTCCTCCCCGACCTCTTCCTGGGCCTGGGTCAACTGGACGACTTGGCGATATTCCTTTTGGCCTTGAAGCTCTTTGTCGAGCTTTGCCCCAAGGACATCGTGCGCCAGCACCAAGATGACCTGAGATCCTACCCCGGCGAGTACCACGTGGTAGTGGAGGGCGAGGGCCCGGCCCAGACCAATGAGTCCGTCAGTTACATCGACGCGCCATATCGGGTGATGGAGAGGCCGGACGGAGATGAGGTGCAGCCGGAGAAGCGGAACAGCCATGCACCCGATAGCTGAAACAGGTAACAGGTAGCAGGTAGTATCAGGTGGCAGATGCTATTTGCCACCTGATACTTGTATGGTGAGGGAGAAGGCGATGCCGAAGGTGGCTGTAGGGACCGGGGAGCTGTCTTACGAGGAGGCAGGGAAAGGCATTCCCCTCATTCTGCTCCACTCCGGCGGGGGGAGCACGGCCAGTTGGAAGCCGAACATGAGCGCTTTCGCTGAGAAGTACCGGGTCGTCGCCTACGATCGGCCTGGGTATGGACAGTCCAGTCCGCGAGAGTTCTTCCCCCTGGATTACTTTGACCGCGATGTGGAGGATCTGGCCGCTCTGTTGGACAAACTCGGTCTGACCGAGAGAGTCTTCCTGTGCGGCTGCAGCGATGGAGGCACCATCGCGCTCCTGTTCGCCGCGCGCTTTCCAGAGCGAACCCGGGCGATCGTGTGCGAAGGCGCCCATGGATACGTGGAAGAGAAGGCGGTCAAAGCTCTGCGAGAAGAGAGGCGGCGTTGGGAAGAAGGTTTCAGGAATAAAGGCTTGTGGGGTACTCCCCGGGCCAGGGCCCAGGCGGCATTCTTCGACCGCTGGCTAGACCCGGCATTTCGAGACTGGAACATAATGGATCAACTTGCCAGAATAGTTTGTCCCACGCTCATCGTCCAGGGTACTGAAGACGAGTATGCCGAGATGAGCCACGCCGAGCGGCTGGCGGACGCCATTAAGGATTCCGTATTGTGGGAGGTAGACGGCGCCGGCCACATGCCTCACGCCAGCCTGCCGGACGAATTCAACCGCAGGGTACTTGTATTTCTGGCCGACAAGTAGGCACCCCCTGGCACAGCTTTCTTACTATAAGCTATTTCAAAATTGGGTTTCCTGGAGACTCCCGGTGTCTGGCAGACACCGGGAGTCTCGCCAGACGTTGCGCCGACGCGGTATCAAGCCACATTACAAGGTCTTTTATCTGATCGCTCTCATCCTGTGGTGCATTACGCGAATTTTGAAATAAGTTCTAGTAAAGAATTCCTCCAGTCCGCCACCTGTGGGCAGTGAGCGGTCAATCCGCCATTCGGGAGAAGGGTTTTGAGACCAAAGATCGGCATCACCTGGCTCTACCGGGCGGGAGGTGGCAACCCCTCGGAGGAGGAGCCTTCGCGGCGCTACATGGTTGCCGTGGAAGGTGCCGGCGGGAGCGTGGTTCCATTGTGGCACGATGAGCCCTGGGACTGCTGGCTGGAGGAGATGGATGGGTTGCTGCTCTCAGGAGGCGGTGACATCGATCCCTCTCGATATGGTGAGGAGAATAAAGGGAGCGAGAAAATAGACCTGGAGCGCGATCGGAAGGAGTTTGCCGCTTTCACCCGAGCCCGGGAAGGCGGGATACCGATCCTGGGCATCTGCCGGGGCATGCAGGTGATCAACGTGGCCTGCCGCACTGGCGACGGCCAGGGCGGCAGCCTGGTGCAGGCTCTCCCGCGCGCTCCCATTGACCACACCCTGGACGGCGAGAACTCGCGCTTTCACCGGGTGAAGGTGGTCTCGGGCTCTCAGTTGGCGCAG
>DYIS01000141.1 GCA_020723545.1 Ktedonobacter racemifer | reverse complement strand
AACAAGGACCAGGGCGGGGATCTGGGCTGGTTCCCCCGGGGCCGCATGGTCCCTGAGTTCGAGAACGCTGCCTTCGCCCTGGCCCCCGGCCAACTCAGCCAGGTGATATCCACGACCTTCGGTTTTCACATCATCAAGCTGGACGAGAAGGACCCCAGCCACCCGCTCACCGACGAGGACTGGGAGCTTTTGAAGGATCAGGCGTTCGCCCAGTGGCTGGACCAACAGTTGAAGAGCCCTCAGGTCAAGCGCTACCTCGACTCCCAGAAGATGTTCTGGGCCAGCGACCAGGCGGACAAAGCGATCAAGGCACGCCAGGCAGCGCCGCAGGGAAGGAGCACACAGCGATGAATCGGGAAGAGGCGCTGGCCCTGGTAGAGGCAAGCCTGGATAATCCCAACCTGGTCAAACATTGCCTGGCGGCCGAAGCGGTGATGCGGGCCCTGGCCCAGCACTTCGGAGAGGACCAGGAACTATGGGGGCTGGCCGGGCTGGTGCACGATGTAGACTACGCCCAAACCAAGGACGAGCCCGCCCGGCACTCCCTGGTAGGCGCCCAGGTGCTGGCCCAGCGTGGCGTGGACCCCAGGATCGTCTATGCGGTCAAGGCCCATAACGACGCCCACGGGGAACCCCGGCTCTCGCTCCTGGACAAAGCGCTATATGCCTGCGAGGGGCTCACTGGCCTGATCACCGCGGCGGCCCTGATCCGTCCGGAGAAGAAGCTCTCCATAATCACGCCGGAATTTGTGCTGAATCGCTTCAAAGAAAAGAGCTTCGCGCGAGGGGTGCGCCGGGAGGAGATCCTGACCTGCACGGAGATCGGCCTGACCTTGGAGGAACTGGTCACCATCGGGGTGAAAGCCATGCAGCAGATCGCCCCCGCATTGGGATTGTGAGGTGCGCTGTGAGAAAGTATGGTGCTTTTGCCGAGGCCTGCGACTTGCAGACCAGCGGCCTGGAAGGCGACGTGGACTTCTACGTGGAAGAGGCTAAAAGGGCCACGCCGCCGGTGTTGGAGCTGGCTTGCGGCACCGGTCACGTCACCATCCCCATCGCCCAGGCCGGGGTGGACGTATGGGGCGTGGATTCATCCACCGAGTCGCTGATGGTGGCCACGGAAAAGGCTGAGAAGCTCAAGCCCTTTCCCGGCAAGCTCCACTTCCGCCTGGCGGACATGCGCGATTTCTCGCTGCGCCGCCGGTTTGACCTGATTATCATCCCCCATCGCTCACTCCTGCAGTTGCTGACACTGGAAGACCTGGAGCGCGCGTTGATTAACATCCGGCACAACCTTAAGGATCAAGGCCGCCTCATCTTCAACATCTTCGTCCCCGACGTGCGAGGAATGACCAGCGATTGGAGCCAGCCCAGGCACGTGCGGGACCTCACCGACCCGTACACCAATCGTACCACCGTCATCTGGGAGCTGACCAGCTACGACAGCTACAACCAGGTGATCAACGCCAGGTACATCTACGACGAACTGAATGCCCAGGGAGAGGTGACCAGGCGGACCTACCGGGATACGAAACTTCGCTACATCTACCGCTACGAGATGCAGCTCCTTCTGAAGAATGTGGGATACGACATCATGGACTTGTACGGCGGGTTCGACCGGCGACCCTTCGACCGGAGTTCCACGGAGATGATCTGGGTAGTGAGGAAGCCGGGCCAGGCTGCGCCACCGCTGATGCCAACCATCGAGTTGCCAAAGGTGAGCTGACGTCCAGAGGATGGTTTCTTTACTGGTAAAAAACCATCCCGGGGTTAAATTTCGAGTCAATGAGAGAGAGACTTTCACCGGCCGAGATCGTCTTGCTGCGCCGCCAGAGGCGTAGGAACCACAAGAAAGGGCCCCTGAGGCTGATCCTCGCCATCGCCCTCCTGGTGATGCTGGGCACCTCCTTCCTGGCCACCACTGCCCTGGCCTCCGGGGTGGGCGCCGTAGCCGCGGTCTATGCCTACTTCGCCAAGGACCTGCCGGCCCCTGAGAGCATCGGCGAGCAGACCTCCGCCTTCAAGACCACCAAGATCTACGACCGCAATGGCCATCTCCTCTACGAGATCTTCGACCCCCACGGTGGCAAGCGCACCACTGTCCCCCTTTCCGAAATGCCCAAGTTCCTGCGCGATGCCACCATCGCCTCAGAGGATAAGGACTTCTACATCAACCCCGGGATCGATTACCGGGGCCTGATCAGAGCAGGGATGTCGGTCCTGGGGATAGGGGACGTGAGGCTCCTGGTAGGGGGCTCCTCCATCACACAGCAACTGGTGAAGAACGTGCTCATTCCGCCTGAGGAGCGGGGCCTGCGGGTAGGCATTGACGCTTACAATCGTAAGGCTAAGGAGATCATCCTGGCCCTGGAGATCACCCGCCGGTACAGCAAAGACCAGATCCTAGAGATGTACCTGAACGAGATCTACTACGGCAACATGGCCTACGGGGTGGAGGCAGCGGCGGAGAGCTACTTCGGAAAGCAGGCCAAGGACCTGAGCCTGGCCGAGAGCGCCATGTTGGCCGCCTTGCCCCAGGCTCCGGCCTGGAACTCGCCATTGACCAACCCCGAACAGGCCAAGAAGCGCCAGGCCATCGTGCTAGACGCCATGGCGCGGGAGGGATACATCACTCCAGAGCAGGCATTCAAGGCCAAGAACGAGAAGCTACGGTACGCCAGCCAGAAGGAACAATTCGGCATCGAAGCCCCCCACTTCGTGTTCTACGTCCGGGACCTCTTGGAGAAGAAATACGGCGCGGACCTGGTGACTCGAGGCGGCCTCACCATTATCACCACCATGGACCTGGATATGCAGAAGGTGGCGGAGAGGGTGGCTCGGGAGAAGATCCAAAAACTGGCAAAAGAGAACAATGCCCACAACGCCGCCCTGGTGGCCATCGATCCCAGAAACGGAGAGATACTGACCATGCTGGGCAGCGTGGATTACTACGACAAAAGCATCGACGGCCAGGTGAACGTGGCCATCTCTGAGCGTCAACCGGGATCATCGTTCAAGCCCTTCGCCTACGTCACCGCCTTCGCCAAAGGGTGGACCCCAGCCACCATGGTCATGGACGTGCGCACTTCTTTCGACGACTCCCCCAATCCACCGTACATCCCCGAAAACGTGGATGGCAAATGGCGAGGGCCCCTGCGCCTGCGCAATGCCCTGGCCTATTCCGAGAACGTGCCGGCGGTGAAGGTGACCCAATACGCCGGGGTGGCCGACGTCATTGCCATGGCTCACCGCCTGGGCATCACTACCCTGAACCGGGAGGGCTTCTACGGCCTATCCATTACCCTGGGTGGTGGTGAGGTGAAGCTTCTGGACGAGGTATATGCCTTCGGCGTCTTCGCCAACAATGGGGTCATGGCTGGCCAGCCCCGGCCTTTCCAGGAGCGCATGGCTGGCCATCGGGAGCTGGATCCGGCAGCCATCCTGAAAGTGATGGATTCTGACGGCAACGTCATCGACGAATACAAGGAGCCTCAGAGGAAAGAGGTGTTGAAGCCTCAACTGGCATACCTGATCAACAGTATCCTCTCCGACAATGCCGCCCGGTCCGCCTTCTTCGGCTGGAACAGCCCGCTCAAGCTCTCCCGGCCAGCAGCGGCCAAGACCGGCACCACCACCGACTGGCGGGATAACTGGACCGTGGGTTACACCCCGGACCTGGCCACCGGGGTATGGGTGGGCAACTCCAACAACCAGCCCATGCGCCAGAGCTATGGCTCCACCGCAGCGGCACCCATCTGGAACGCCTTCATGGAGGAGGTCTTAAAGGGTAAGCCCATCTTGAACTTCCAGGAGCCTCCAGGGATGGAGCGCAAAGAGGTCTGCGCCGTTTCCGGACAGTTACCCACCAGGTACTGTCCCAACAAGACCACCGAGATCTTCATCAAGGGCACTGCTCCCACCACCGAATGCACCGTCCACCAGGCCTTCAAGATCGACAAGGCCAATGGCAAGCTGGCTACGGCCTACACGCCTCCCGAGGACATCGAAGAGAAGGTATTCGAGATCTACCCGCCCGAAGCCGCCGACTGGGTCCGGGAGAACAAGATACCCCAGCCGCCCACCGAGTATAGCGAGCGCAACAACCCCAACCCTACCGGGGGCGACGTGGCCATCATCAGCCCCAAAGCCTTCTCCTACGTCACCCAAACCGTGCCCATTGTGGGCAACGCCAAGGGTGATGGCTTCCAATTCTACCAGGTGGAGTTCGGCGAGGGCTTGAACCCGCCCGGTTGGACCCCCATCGGCCCTTCGCATTCCAACCAGGTAGACAACGGCCAGTTGGAGACCTGGGACACCAGCGGGATCAAGGATGGGCTTTACTCGCTACAGTTAAGCGTGATGCGAAACGGCAACTTCCAGCGCGCGAGTGTCCCGGTGACGGTAGACAGGATCACGCCCACAGTGAAAATTGCCTATCCCTACAACAACGAAGCCTTCACGCTCCAGCCGGGCAACCCGGCTAACCTAAGGATCCAGGCCGACGCTGCCGATAACGCCAGGATGGATCGGGTGGAGTTCTACCTGGACGGCAGGCTGGTGGGCATGAGCACGGTGGCCCCCTACAACATCATGCTGCCGCTAGCCTCGCCCGGCCTGGGGGGCCATTCCATCTACGCCATCGCCCTCGATGCTGCGGGCAACCAGACCAAGAGCGCCGAGGTCAAGATCCGCATCATCCTGGAACAGCCCAAACCCAAGTAGGGGCGCAATTCAATTGCGCCCCTACTCCCCATCGGCCTGACCGCCTGCCGGATGGCGCGAAGAGACTCTCGACCTAGTAAATAACTCTTGCGGTTAAGCCACCTGGAGCTCTGAGGCTAGCGGCGGCGGACGGAGGCCAGGGCGGTTATGAGGCCAAAAAGCGCGGCGATGCCCACCACGCCCAACACCGTCCACAGGACGGGGGCCTGCCCCTGGCGAACAGCAGAGAGGGCCTGGAAGGGTGACGCAGAGGTGGCCGTGGCGGTGGGGGTTGGCACGGGGGTGGGGTGAAGCACGGCGAAGGCGCTCTCTTGCTCCACACGGTAGAGCCCGTCGTCGGTGATGACCACGCGCAAACCGTGGCGGCCCTCCGGGAAGGAGCCCGTATTCAGCTCCAGCTCGGTAAGCCCTGACTCCTCTAAGAACAGCTTGCCATCCAGATAGACCAGGACGCGGTGCTTGCCGTTAGCCGGCTCTACCTGCAGAGGAATGGTAACATTTCCCACCCAGGTAGCCTCCGCCGGGAAGATGACCCGGGCGGTCAGCTTGGGGTTGCGGAGAAAGGGAAAATCAAAGTAGCGCCGGTAGAGGGGCAAGACCTCTGTCCTGCCAGCGGCCAGGTACATGGCCCGCAGCAGGTCCTGGGGCCGGGCCAACCGGTAGCGATTCTCTTCGAAGTAGGCCTGCAGGCCCTCATAGAAAGCAGCGGGGCCCATCAGGTCCTTGAGCTCAGACAGAAACGTGGCTCCCTGCCGGTAGGCGTGGTCGAAGTACTCCTCTTTCTTGGGATGGGCCAGGATAGGCCGGTTCAGGAACCCGTTGTCGCGGAAACTCCCCCAGGTCTCCCACAACGGTCGATAGAGCTCTGGGTGTCGCTCTTTTATAAAATCCAGTGACAGGAAGGTCACCAATCCCTCGTCCAGCCAGGGGTCACTCACCTGGTCGTTGCCCACCAGCCCATAGAACCACTGGTGAGCTGTCTCGTGGGCCACCAGGATATCCAGCCACGGGCCATTTTCCTCCATCACGTCGCCGCGCAGGAAGACTAGCCCCGAGTGCTCCTGGGCCGGATGGTGCTTCTCCTTGTAACCGGTCTGGGCGAGATTCAGGTTGGAGTAGGGATAAGGAGCGATCCGGGCATTGTAAAAACGCAAGGCCTCTCCGGCTCTTTCCAGGGCCGCGGCGGCGCCTCTTGCCGTCTCGGGTTGGTGGAAAACCGTGATCTTGACCCCGTCAACGACCTTGCTCAAGGTCAAGTAACGCGGGGACAAGGCCAGGGCAAAATCCCGGACCCGGGTGGCTTTGAAGTGCCAGCGCGTGCCGCTCTGGGACACCGTCTCCCCTGTGGCGGCGATGACCAGGGGCTGGGAGGTCGCCACGAAGACATCGTAGTCGGCCACATCGCTCACAAAGGGGTCCCCCAGGTCCACGTACTGGTAGCTCAGCCAGCCGGAGCGGTAGGCCGATAGCATGGGATACCAGTCGCCCAAGGCCATGATGCCGTCGGAGAAGCCGAAGCGGCCATCCGATGGTGGCAGGTCCAGCCGAAAGCGCAGGACGGCGATGGCCTGCTCCCCGGGCTTCAGTGGCCCCTCCAGGGGCAGCTCCAGGAGCGAGCCGTTCCGGGCCGCTTGCACCGGCTGGTCGTTGACCGAGGTAGAGGAGAGGGAAAAGGCACGGAAATAGGCGGGTGGCACCTGGAAGACCAACGAGGACAGGGTGGCCCCGGTTTCATTCAGATAGGAGAGCTTCTCCACCGCCTCCAGGTAGCCGCCCTCGTAGTTGATTTCCACTCGAATATCGTAGAATATGGGCGCCCGGGCCAGGGCTCTGGGTATTGCCAAGGTGTTGTATAATACAGGGAGGACAACAAGGACGACCAAGAGCCGGCGCACGATCTCAGGCCTTTCATCTGGAGGATTGGGCAAACCGGCTCAGTATATCAGATGATCCTTTACTAGTAAAGAGACCCTTGCATAATTCATCCAGACACATAGTGAGCCAGCACCCGAGCAGGCG
>DYIS01000140.1 GCA_020723545.1 Ktedonobacter racemifer | reverse complement strand
CAACCCGGCCTCGGGCAAGGACATCCGACGGTTGGTCGCTTATGGCTCGGTCTTCGATAACCAGGAAAAGGTTAACATTGTGCGGCGGGTGCTCCTGGGCCTGGAAGCCGCGGCCGTGGACGAGGTTATCTTCATGCCCGATTACTTCGGCATCGGGCCCCGGGCCGTGGATGGAGCCAGGCTCTCCATGCAGACATCTATCCTGGATATGCCCCTGCGCGCAACCCAGGAGGACTCGACCCAGGCGGCGGCCCTGATGCGGGAGAGGGGGGTTGGCTGCATCGTCACAATTGGGGGTGATGGCACCAACCGGGCCGTGGCCAAAGGCTGCGGAGAGGTCTGCCTCATGCCCATCTCCACTGGCACCAATAACGTTTTTCCCTATATGATCGAGGGCACCATCGCCGGCTTAGCCGCCGGAGTAGTGGCGGCTGGAACCTTTGATTCCCGCCGGTTAGCCAGGCACACCAAGAGGTTGGAGGTCAAGTTAGATGGCCGCTTGATCGATATCGCCCTGGTGGATGCCGTGGTATATGCCGATCTGTTCGTCGCCTCCCGGGCCATCTGGGACATGTCGAAGGTGAAGGAGATCATCCTCACCCGGGCTGAGCCCGATAACATTGGACTGTCATCGGTGGGGGGGAACCTTTACTGTGCAAGGTTCAATCGACGTCACGGGGTCTATATCCGATTGGGAGATGGGCCCCTGGAGGTCACCGCCCCGATTGCCCCGGGCTTGATCGGCAGTATGGGCATCGCAGGTTATAAACTGCTTTCTATCGGGGACCAGGTGGAGGTGGCCTACCGGCCCTCTCTATTGGCTCTGGACGGCGAACGGGAGATCGAAATCGGCAAGGACGATGAGATGTCGATCCAGCTCAGCGCCACGGGGCCGCTGGTCGTGGACGTGCGGAGGGCCCTGCAGTGCGCCGCCAAGGCCAACCTTTTTACACGGTTGTGCGGCGGTGAGTCCATGAGAACAAGGTGCGCGATGAAGGAGGCCAATTTGTGTTTGGCACCGCTGGACTCGTGCCTGGCCCTGCTGCCCAAGGCCAGGGATGCCAAACACGAGAGGAGAGAATAAAGATGAGGAAATATCCGTGCACGTTTTAAGGTGGTTACCCCGAAAAAAGTCTGTCATCTCTTGTCTCTTCAGGAGGGAAACATGGCTGCCCAAGAAAAGGAATTGACCAACGAACAGCTCCTCGAGATGTACCGGAAGATGCTCCTGGTACGCACGTTCGAGGAAAAGTGTGCGGCTGAGTTCGCCAAGGGAGTCATGCCGGGATTCGTACACCTGAGCGTGGGACAGGAAGCCACTGCTGTGGGCACGGTGTACGGGCTCCGGAAGGACGACTTCATCTCCGCGACACACCGTGGGCACGGTTGCCTGATCGTCAAAGGCATGCCCATGAGAAAAATGTTCGCTGAAATGCTGGGGCGCAAGACAGGGGCCTGCGGGGGAAAGGGATGCTCCTTCCACATGGGCAACCTGAGCCTGGGGATCTATGAGATCAACGGCATCCTCGGTTCCTCCACCCCCATCGCCACCGGTTCCGCCCTGGCCATGAAAAAAGCAGGCACGGAGCAGGTTCACCTGGCTTACTTCGGCGATGGGCAATCAAACCTTGGCTCCATCCATGAGGGTATGAACTTCGCCGCCATTCACAAGCTGCCAATTGTCTACATCTGCGAGAATAACCTCTACGGTATCTCCATGCGGCAAACGGACGCCACGGCCATCGAGGACATCGCCGACCGGGCCACCGCCTATGGCTTCCCCGGTGTAGCCGTGGACGGCAACGACGTCATCGCCGTCTACGAGGTCACCCAGGAGGCGGTCAAGAGGGCCCGGAAGGGGAATGGGCCTACCCTGATTGAGTGTAAGACATACCGTTGGAGGGGACACTTCGAGGGGGACCCGACGGTCTATCGTTCGGAGAAAGAGGTCGAGGAGTGGAAGAAGAAGTGCCCTATCAAGCGGTTGAAGGAACGGCTGGTGGGGTTGGGCATCCTGACGGAGGAGATGTCCGACAGGATCATCAAGGAGGTCGAGCAAGAGGTCGAGGAGGCCTATCAGCAGGCCTGGAACGACCCGATGCCGGCTCCGGAAGATGCCTTGATCCTGGGTTTTGCTCGCTAATGGTAGCACGGTAGCAGGCCAGGAGGTAACCTGGCACCGCGTCGGTATGCCAACACGCTCATCCCGTCGGCAAGAGGAGGTTTTTCCTATGAGAGAGCTGACCTTTATGGAAGCCATTAGGGAGGCCTTGCGAGAGGAACTGAAGAGGGACGAAAAGGTCTACCTGTTGGGCGAGGACATTGGCAAGTTCGGTGGATGTTTCGGGGTCACTAAAGGTCTATGGGAGGAATTCAGTTCGGAGCGGATTATGGACACCCCCATTTCCGAGGCCGCCATTGTGGGGACCTCAGTGGGGGCGGCGATCATGGGATGGCGACCGGTGCCGGAGGTCATGTTCGCCGATTTCCTCACCGTCTGCTTTGACCAGCTCTACAACCAAGCGCCTAAACTCAAGTACATGAGCAATGGCGAAATGAAGATCCCCCTTACCATTCGCACTGCCTGTGGGGCCGGCATTCGCGCTGGTGCCCAGCACTCCCAGAGCCCGGAGGCCCTTTGCGGCCATTGTCCAGGGCTTAAGGTGGTCTATCCTGGAACCGCCTACGATGCCTACGGCTTGCTTAAGGCCGCCATCCGGGACGATGACCCGGTGATTTTCTTCGAGCACAAGCTGCTGTACTTCATCTCCGGCAAGGAGCAACTACCGGATGATGAATTTACGATCCCTCTGGGCAAAGCCAACGTGAAGCGCGAGGGCAAGGACGTCACTGTGGTGGCCTATGGCCTCATGCTGTCCAGGGCTTTGGGGGCGGCGGAGAAATTGCAGGGGGATGGAATCAGCGTAGAGGTGGTCGATCCCCGCACCCTGAGCCCCTTAGACAAAGAGACGATCATCAATTCCGTCAAGAAAACCCACCGGGCCGTCATCGTGCACGAGGCCCCCAAGACCGGTGGTTATGGTGGCGAACTGGCCGCTATCCTCACTGAGGAGGCCTTTGACTACCTGGATGCCCCCATCTGCCGCGTTGCCGCCCCGGATATCCCGATCCCCTTCAGCCCTCCCATGGAGGACTTCTATCTCCCCAACGAGGAGAGGATCGTCCAGGGGGTAAAGAAGGTCCTGGGGACGTAAGTCAATTTGGCGAAGCCGCCTTTGGCGGCTTCGCCAAATCTCCTTTGAGGGAAATGCCAATGAATCTGAGAAAGTACATCGTCGAGATAGGAATGGGAATCGACCAGCACGGACAGGATTCAACCAATGCGGCCCAGAAGGCGGTCAAGGATGCCATTTCCAGAAGTTGCCTGTGTGGGTTGTTTGAGATAGCAAAGCTGAGCGAGGCGAACCAGATGTTTGTGGAGGTCCTTGTCGCTTGCCCAAATCCTGGAACAGTGAACGAGGGAAAAGTGCTCCAGGCCATTCCTTTCGGACGAAAGCAGGTCAAAGTCATCGAGGGGGGAATGATAGCCAAAAGCATCTACCAGCCGGAACTGGGGGACACCTCTGATGAGGTCTTCGTGGCCAACGCGGCCGTAACGGTCTCTGTGGATATGGATGAAGTGCTGGAAGCCTGGAAAGCGTCCTAAAAAGCCCGACGCTGCCTTCGGCCGCAACCAAATAATCGCGCTTAGGGCAAATCTTGAAGGTTACATCTACATAACTCGGGAGAGAGGCAAATGGCAACCAAAGTGGTCATGCCCAAGCTAGGCATGGCTATGACTGACGGGGTTGTGGTCAAATGGCTCAAAGCAGACGGTGATCAGGTGGAGAAAGGCGAGCATATCGCCGTGGTGATGAGCAAGAAGATCACCTACGAGGTAGAGGCGCCGGCGCCGGGCCTAATGCGCTACGCTGCCCACTTGAAAGAGCCCAAGCCCGTTGGAGAGGCCATCGCCTTCATCGCTGAGCCCGGGGAAGCGGTCCCTGGGCTGGCCGAGCTGGCCCCTGTCGTGGCCGCCAAGGCCGTGGCGCCGCAACTGCTCGAGGCGCAACCCCCGGAGGCCGCCCCCTTCATCCCAGCCACCCCCGCTGCCCGGAGGCTGGCCAAGGAGCATGGCATTGACATCTCCCAGGTAAAAGGCACCGGCCCTGAGGGAAGGATCGTCGAGGAGGATGTTGCGCGCTTCATCCAGGAGCGGGAAAGGGCGCCCAGAGAGATCTTAATCTCTCCTATGGCCAGGAAGCTTGCCCAGGAGCATGGCCTGGACATCACCCAGATCACCGGCTCGGGTCCAGGGGGGCGGATTGTGGAGGAAGACGTGCGCAAGCTCATCGAGGCCAAGAAAGAGGTGCCACCCGTGATGGCGCCCCCTCCACGAGTCGTGCCCTTTATCGGCATGCGCCAGGCCATCGCCGAGCGTATGATGGAAAGCCTCAGAACCATGGCCCAGGTCACGGTCACCACCGAGGCGGATGTGACCGAGACGGTGAGGCTGAGGGAGGAGCTCAAAGAGGAGTTCGACCTCACCTACACTGACATCGTCGTCAAGACGGTGGCCATAGCCCTGAAGAAGCATCCCTTGCTCAACGCCACCCTGGTGGGGGAGGAGATCCACCTCCTGGAGGAGGCCAACATCGGGGTGGCCGTGGCCCTTGAGGAGGGCCTCATCGTCCCCGTGGTCCGGGGGGCGGACAAGAAGGGCCTCTCAGAGATCGCCCGGGAGACGAAGCGGCTGGCCCAGGGGGCCCGGGAGAACACCCTCACTGTGGATGAGGTGACCGGCGGGACCTTTACGGTAACCAACGTGGGAATGTATGAGATGGACACCTTCACGCCCATCATCAACCCGCCGGAGGCGGCCATCTTGGGCGTGGGACGCATCGTGGAGAAGCCGGCCGTCAAAAAGGGGCAGATCGTGGTGTGTTCTATAATGCACCTGAGCCTGACCTTCGACCACCGCATAGTGGACGGGGCCCCGGCGGCGGATTTCTTGCGCACCGTGAAACACACCCTGGAGAAACCATACCGGTTGCTGGGATAACTATCAAGAGAGGAGGTGCAGGAGCGAGGATAGTGACTTCAAGTGGTGTAAAACGCTTAATGAGGAGGGTAATGCTATGGCAGTGGAGAAAGAAAAACTGATCGAGATGTACACCAAGATGCTCACGATCCGGCGCTTTGAGCAAAGGGTTGCGGAGCTTTTTGCCGCGGGCAAGATCCCCGGCTTCGTCCACCTGTACATCGGCGAGGAGGCGGTAGCCGTGGGCACCTGCGCTCACCTTCGTCCCGATGATTACATCACCAGCACCCACCGGGGACATGGGCACCTCATCGCTAAGGGCGGCGACATCAAAAGGATGATGGCCGAGCTCTTCGGCAAGAGAACGGGCTACTGCAAAGGCAAAGGGGGTTCGATGCACATCGCCGATGTAGAGCTGGGCATCCTGGGGGCCAACGGCATCGTAGGGGGCGGGCCACCCATCGCGGCCGGAGCCGCTCTCTCGGCGCAATACCGGGGCACCGACCAGGTGGTGGCCTGCTTCTTCGGCGATGGCGCCGCCAACCAAGGAACCTTCCATGAAGGGCTCAACATGGCCTCGATCTGGAAGCTGCCGGTGATCTTTGTCTGCGAGAACAACCATTACGGCATATCTCTCTCCCAGCTAAAGCACATGAATGTGGCCGACATCGCCGATCGGGCCAAGGCCTATGACATCCCCGGCGTAATGGTAGACGGCAACGACGTCATCGCCGTTTACGAGGCAGCGCAGGAGGCGGTCAAGAGAGCTCGCGCCGGTGAGGGGTCTAGCCTCATCGAATGCAAGACCTACCGTCACCGGGGCCACTTCGAGGGGGACCCTCAAGTTTACAGGCCTCCCGAGGAGGCCGAGGCCTGGTTGAAAAAGGACCCCCTCCCACGCTTCGAGGCCAAGCTCATGGAGATGGGCGTGCTGACGGGCGAGAAGGCTAAGCAGATCGAGCAGGGGATCGTGGCAAAGATCGATGAGGCGGTCAGGTTCGCTGAGGAGAGCCCTTTCCCCACGCCGGAGGAACTGGGCGATGACGTATACACCGCCTAGCCCATAGCCGTTGGCCGATGGCTGATGGCTCATAGCCTCTGGCTTGTGGCCCATGGCGTAACATCATTTATCTGCTGTACGCCATACCTGCCATTAAGAAAGGAGTGACTGCCATGAGAAAGCTAACCTATGCCGCGGCGCTGAATGAGGCACTAAAGCAAGAGATGAAGAGAGACCCTGCCATCTATGTCGCCGGCGAAGATGTGGCGAAATACGGCGGCATCTTCGGGGTGACGGCAGGGCTCCTGGAGGAGTTCGGGGAGAAGCGAGTCAAGGACACGCCGATCACCGAGAGCGCCATTATCGGCTCAGCTGTCGGTGCCGCGGCTACAGGCCTCCGGCCGGTGGTGGAGCTCATGTTCATTGACTTCATCGGGGTGGCCCTGGATCAACTCTACAACCAGGCGGCCAAGATGAAGTACATGTTCGGTGGCAAAGCCAAGCTGCCCATCGTTGTGCGCACCACCTGTGGGGCGGGCATGGGTGCGGCGGCCCAGCACTCCCAGAGCCTGGAGGCGTGGTTCATGCACATACCGGGCCTGAAGGTGGTCATGCCCAGCACTCCGTATGACGCCAAAGGGCTCCTGATCACCGCCATCAGGGAGGACAACCCGGTCTTCTTTATCGAGCACAAGATGGTCTATGGGT
>DYIS01000139.1 GCA_020723545.1 Ktedonobacter racemifer | reverse complement strand
GGGGCCGGAGGCCCCTCGGGGTTTCTGGTTTTAGCGTGGAACCGCTACAAGTGGAGCTATTTCTTCATCGCCCCCAGCATGTTTTTCTTTTTCATCTTCCTGCTCTATCCCGTGTTCCGTGCTTTTCTCCTGGCCTTTCAGGAATGGGCCCTTAAGGGCAGCAAATGGGTGGGGTTGAGGAACTTCCAGGACATCTTCTTCGGCCTGAGCTCAAAACTGTTCTGGGAGACCATGGAACACACGGTCTTGTATGCGGTGGTGGTGGTTGTGGTCTGGATCGTGACCGCCCTGGTGGTGGCCGGCCTGCTCCAACCGCTGGACAATCGCGTCCAGTCCCTTTACCGTGGAGCCTTCTACCTGCCCTATGTGACCTCCATTGTCATCATCTCCCTGGTCTGGATCTGGATCTTCAACCCCGACTATGGGTTTTTCAACTGGCTGCTCGGGCTGGCCCACGTGGAGCCGCTGCGCTGGCTGGTGGACCCCAAGATCGCCTTGTGGAGCGTGATCCTGAGCACCATCCTCATCGTCCCCGGCAGCGGCGTGGTGCTCTACTCGGCGGCCATCGGCTCCATCCCCCGAGAACTCTACGAGGCAGCCGAGGTGGAGGGGGCCAGCGCGGTGCGCAAGTGGTTGCACATCACGATTCCGCTTCTCCAGCCCACCACCCTCTACCTCACGGTCATCTACACCATCGCCGCCTTTCAGGTCTTCGACCGCGTGTTCATCATGACCGGCGGCGGGCCCATTAACGCCACGACCACCATCGTGCAGCTCATCTACGCCACTGCGTTCAGCGACTTCAACTTCGGCAAAGCCTCGGCGGAGGCCCTGGTGCTCTTTGTCATCATCGCTGTGTTCTCCACCGTGCAGTTTAAGCTTTTGAGCACAGAGGTCGAGTACTGACGACACCCCAGGGGCCCCGGCCCCTTAGGAGCCCCGGGGATGCGGGAGAGCCAATGCCTGCGACTGTGAGTCAGCGCCGGACGGCGCGGCAACGCCTGACCTCAGGGCTGGCCCTGAAAGCCTTCATTTACGGCTTGCTGACTCTGGGCGCCCTCGTCAGCCTGTTCCCGCTGTACTGGATGTTCAACACCGCCTTCACGCCGGGCAGCGAGGTGATTAAACTTCCGCCGGAGTTCATCCCCAAGAACCCCAGCCTGGAGAACTTCCACCTGGTGGTGAAGGCGGCGCCCAATATCTGGCGCTGGGGCGCTAACACCCTTTTCATCGCCCTGGTGACTATGGGGCTGCACGTGCTCTTCGATGCCATGAGTGGCTATGCCTTCGCCAAACGCCGGTTCCCGGGAAGCCGGGTTCTCTTCTGGCTGGTCATCGCCGCGCTGATGATCCCCGGCCAGGTGACCCTGGTGCCCCTGTACATCATGATCAGCGACATGCGTCGGGTGCTCACGGAGATCACGGCGGGCTGGCCCCAGTATTCGGTCATCGTGGAGGCCGCCTCCAACTACGGGGCGGTGATCCTCCCTGGCCTGGCCGATGTCATCGGCATCTTTCTCATGAAGCAGTTCATCCAGACCCTGCCTTCAGAGCTGGAGGAGGCGGCCCGCATCGATGGGGCCTCAGAGTTCAACATCTTCACCCGGATCATCCTGCCCCTGTCCGCGCCGGCCCTGGCCGTCAATGCCATTTTTGCCTTCCAGCGTTACTGGAATGCCTTCCTGTGGCCGCTGGTGGTGCTACAGAAGCAGGAGTATTACACCCTCCAGGTGGGTCTGAGTTTCGTGTACCGTAGCGAGTTCGGCACCAACTACGGCCTGCTGATGGCTGGCGCTGCCATGGCGGCCATCCCCATGATCGTCTTCTTCTTTGCCTTCCAGCGCTATTTCATGGCGGGCATCCGCATCGGGGCGCTGAAAGGTTAAGCATGGCTTGAGGAGGTTAGGGGGCAAAGCCCCCTTTGCTGCGGGTGTTGAACGAAGATCGATGTTCCCCGTAGGACAAGTTGCCAACTTGTCCTACGGACGCCCGAACTTGGGGTTTGCCCCACTGTGGGGCACGGTTCGCCCCCGATACATTACACAGAATCAAAGTATCGGGGCGTCCCGACGTGCGGGCTTCGTTCAACACCCTTCCTTTTGCCCATAGTGAGGGTGGCGCCGTCTCCGATTACCTTGACTTTTGGGTGGGCTTGGGATAGACTGTTTTGGGTTAAGGTGTTTTCTTTACTGGTAGAGAAATCGGGAGGCAGTGGGCCTTGAACATCTTCGCTAGGTTACCGGGGTCCCCGAGGGACCGGAGGCCCCTCGGGGTGGCGTTCCCCAGGGCCGTGTCTGCCACTCGAGGCATCGCCAGGCTCATCAACTCGGTTGTTTCCAACTACCTATTCCGCAAGGTGCTTAAGGCGGCCTTCACTATCTTCTTCGTCACCTCCCTGACTTTCTTCATCATCCGGCTGATGCCGGCAAACCCCGTTGACGTGTACATCCAGGAGATGATCGCCCAGTACGGCATGGCCTACGACGAGGCCAGGAACCAGGCCGCTGCACTGCTGGCCATCGACCTGAGCGCTCCGATGTACCAGCAGTACTTTGACTACCTGGGTAACCTTCTCCACGGGAATCTGGGCACCTCCTATCGTTCTAAGGGAACGCCCGCAGCGAGCATCATCGTCAAGTTCCTTCCCTGGACGATCTTCAGCGTGGGGGTATCGCTCCTGATCAGTTTCACCCTGGGTGTTGTCCTGGGAATGCTCATGGCCTACTGGCGCGAATCCCCCCTGGATCATGTCCTCTCGGCCTTCGCCTCGATCATGAGTTCGGTGCCCAACTATCTGGTGGCGATGATGCTGGTAGTCTTCCTGGGCGTCCAATGGAAACTGCTCCCCATCACCGCCATGCGGGGCTCGATGTCGCCGGGCATTCAACCGGGATTGAGCCTGCACTTCGTCGGCGACATCTTCTTTCACGCCGCGCTGCCCATCGCCACCTACGTGCTGACTACCATCGGTGGCTGGATGCTCCTGATGAAAAGCAGCACCATCAGCACCCTGGAGGAGGACTATGTCACTGTGGCCAGGGCCAGGGGGCTGTCAGATCGACGGATCACCACTGCCTACGTGGGCCGTAACGCCGCCCTCCCGCTGTTTACTCAGCTCACCATCAGCGTCGGCTTCATCGTGGGTGGCTCGGTGCTCATCGAGAGCATCTTCGTCTACCAGGGCGTGGGCTTACTCCTCATCAACAGCATCAATGCCAGGGACTATCCGGTCATGCAGGGGGTTTTTCTAGTGATCGCCACCGCCGTCGTCCTGGCCAATCTCCTGGCCGATCTCCTTTATAGTCGGCTGGATCCCCGCATCCGCATCACTGGAGGGGAATAGACCAATGGAGAGCATGGCCGCCACGACCAGGGATCTTCTGAAAGAGAGCGTGACATCCCTGAGGCTCCTGACCCGCAACCGCATCGGCTTCCTGGGCTTCCTGGGGGTGGTCTTCTTCATTCTCTTGGCCTTCGTCGGGCCCTCGCTGATCCCCCTGGACACGGAGACCAAGGTGGCCCAGATCTATCAGCCCCCCTCCTGGGGACATCCACTGGGCACGGACCACCAGGGGCGGGACATCTGGTCCCAGATCGTCCACGGCGGGAAGGATCTCCTCACCGTGGCCTTTCTCGCCGGCCTGATCTCGACCTTCATCGCCGTTTCCCTGGGCTCCTTGAGTGCTGTCGTGGGCGGCGCCTTTGACTCGGCGGTGATGGGTCTTACCGATATTGTGCTGACCATCCCCCATTTCCCACTCCTGGTCGTTCTGGCTGGCTTCGTCCGCCTCAACACCGTGTGGATGCTTGCCTTGATCATCGCCCTCTTGGCCTGGCCCAGCCTGCTGCGGGCGGTGCGCTCCCAGGTGCTCTCGCTTAAGGAACGGGACTACGTGGAAGCGGCCGTGGCCTTGGACCTGGGGACGCGGCACGTTGTTTTCTCGGAGATACTGCCCAACATGATGAGCTATATCGCCATCAGCATGATCTTCGCCATGACGGCGGCCATTTACGCTCAGGTGGGTATGTTCTTCCTGGGACTGGTGCCCTTCTCCGGCAACAACTGGGGCTTGATGATCAATCTGGCCTGGACGCGAGGGGCCATCTTTTTTAAGGATAGTATCTATTACATCATGGCGCCGGTCACGGCCATCGCGATCTTCCAGCTTGTGCTGGTCTCCATGACTCGTTCCCTGGAGGAGGTCTTCAATCCCAGACTGAGGGCGGGCGAATAGTGTGAATGGGCATGTTCTGATGGAAGGTCATAAAGGGGGGCTTCGCCCCCCTAACCAGGTCATAAAAGGGGGCTTCGCCCCCCTAACCCCCCGGGGGGCTGACACGACTCTTTCGGTTCAGGACCTGTGGGTGGAATATCGCACGCGGCGAGGGACGGTTAAGGCGGTACGCGGCGTGAGCCTTGACCTCTGCCGGGGGGAGGCCCTGGCCCTCATCGGCGAGAGTGGCTCCGGGAAGACCACCCTGGGGCTCTCCCTGATCCGGCTGATCCCCCGGTCGGCCCGAATCCGGGCGGGCCGCGTGATCTACCGACGAGACGGCCAGGAGTACGACGTTCTGTCTTTGGGGTCGGAGGATCTGCGGCAGTTTCGCTGGAAAGAGTGCGCCATGGTCTTTCAGTCTGCCCTGAACGCCCTCAACCCGGTGCTCAAGGTCTGGGACCAGGTCTACGATACGGCCAGCGCGCACCGCCAGGCCTATGCGCACCGAACGCGCCAGCGCGCCCTGGACCTGCTGCGGCTGGTGCAGCTCGACCCAGAGCGTGTCCTTCGCTCTTATCCCCATGAGCTGAGCGGCGGGATGCGCCAGCGGGTCCTGCTGGCCATGAGCCTGTTGTTGGATCCCCAGGTCCTCATTCTCGATGAGCCGACCACGGCTCTAGACGTCCTGACCCAGCGGGCGATCATCGACGTCCTCAGGCGGCTCCGGAAGGAGTTGGAGTTTTCGCTGATCCTTATCTCACATGATTTGAGCCTGGCGGCGGAACTCGCCGACCGCGTTGCCACAATGTACGCCGGTGCCATCGTCGAGATCGGGGACGTGTACGAGACCTTCTACCGGCCGCGGCACCCTTACACCCTGGGGCTGCTCAGGGCGGTTCCCACCGTCACCGGCCAGATGCGGGACCTGGCTTCCATCCCGGGCTGCCCGCCGGACTTGGTGAATATGCCCTCCGGCTGCAAGTTTCATCCCCGCTGTCCCTATGCCGACAGTAGATGCCAGGAGGAGGAGCTGGAGCTGGCCCAGGTGGGCCGGGGGCACGCCGCCGCCTGCTTTCACTGGCAGCAGGTTCAGTATGAGCTAGAGGCGAGGGAGGGGGCATGACCGGAAAGCTGATGGAGCTCGATCACGTCAGTCGGACCTTCCCGGTGGGGAATCTACGGGTCCGAGCGGTCAATAATGTCTCCCTAGCTATTGAGAGAGGAGAGATCCTCTGCCTGGTGGGGGAGAGCGGCTGCGGAAAGACCACGACGGGGCGGATCGTCGCCGGGCTCCTCAAGCCCACTGCAGGGCGCATCCTCTTCGAGGGGCGGGACATCTGGGCCATGGACGACAAGGGATTCAAGGGGTACCGCAAGGCGGTGCAGATCGTCCACCAGGACCCCTACGCCTCTCTCAACCCCGTTCACTCGATTTACAAGATCCTGAGTGCCCCTCTGTTCCGGCACGGCCTGGCGGTGACCCAGCAGGAGGCCCAGATCAAGATCAGGGAGTTGCTGCAGATCGTGGACCTGACGCCGCCGGAGGAGTTCCTGGACAAGTACCCTCATCAGTTGAGCGGGGGGCAGCGGCAGCGCATCTCCGTGGCCCGGGCGCTCACCGTCAATCCCCGTTTCATCGTCGCCGACGAGGCGGTCTCCATGGTGGATGTCTCCATCCGCGTCAGCCTGTTGAACATGCTCTCACGGCTTAAGGATCAGTTGGGGGTCACCTTCCTGTTCATCACCCACGACCTGGCCCTGGCCAAGTATTTCGCCTGGGAAGGCAGGATTGCGGTGATGTACCTGGGCTGCATCGTCGAAGTCGCCGCCACACCTCGGCTGATCAACGATCCCTCACACCCCTACAGCCGGGCCCTCCTCTCGGCGCTCCCGGAAGCCGATCCAGAGCTGACCCGAACCAAAAAGCGGGTGGTACTGCGCAGCCTGGATGTACCGAGCCTGCTTGATCTGCCTTCCGGCTGCACCTTCCACCCTCGCTGCCCCCAGTTCAGGGAGGGCCTATGCGAACGGCAGGCGCCGGAACTGGCCCAGATCGGCGATAATCGCTACGTCGCGTGCCACTTGGTAGCCCCGGGAATGGCCAGTTAGATGGACCCCCAGATCGGCAAGGCCGCCTTTCGGATCGCTATCTTCGTTACCGGCACCGCTGCTGTTCTCTTGCCGTTCCAGGAACCAGGCACCGCCGAATTCGGCGTGACGATTCTCACCGTCCTGATCGGGCTGGCCGCTATTGGGGTGATCGCCTTCGTCGTGCGGCGGTCCATGCGGTAACGGGATCCATTGCTCCGACGGCTGATAGCAGATGGCCGATAGCCGATAGCAGATGGCAGTAGCGGCTCCCTGCTAGCCGCTCCCTGCCCCCTGCTCCTCGCTACTCCACCAGCGGCCGGTAGAACAGCTCGGGCCCGGCTGGTGTGGTCGTGGGTATCACCCCGTAGGCCGTGATACCGGCACCCTTGTTTTTTGGCCCAAGGGGGCATAGGCCCCCTAACCCCCCGCGCGGCGCGCGGTGACGGAGGCGGACCCTCCCGCTCCGATAGGATCGGAGCGGGAGGGTTAACGTAAGCACCC
>DYIS01000138.1 GCA_020723545.1 Ktedonobacter racemifer | reverse complement strand
CTGCTTACAGAGGAGAAATTTCACCCCCTCCAGCTTCTCGTCCTTGCGGGTGGCGACCACCGTCCCCACCACTTTGGCGATGAGCATGTCGCGTTACTCCTACAAGTGTTTACAACGGCAAATGAGACAAGATTTTGCCGCAAAGACCGCTGAGGGCGTAGAGTTAAAGGAAAGGTCTTAGCGCACTCGCGCTTTGCGCACTCCGCGCTTTCTGCAGTGAGTCTGTCGCTTAGAGCCCGCCCCCACCTGCTCTCTGGTCCCTGCTAGCAACGAGTGACCATCTGCCAACCGCGACCCTAGCCCTCTTTCTCTTGCCTGGCTTGCTCCAGGCGACCCAGAGGCAGCACCAGGTCGATATTGATGTGGGGTCGTGGGATCACGTGCACCGAGACCACCTCGCCCACCTTCTCGGCGCCCCGGGCCCCGGCCTCTACCGCTGCCTTGCACGCGGCCACATCGCCGCGGACGATGGCAGTAACGTACCCCCCGCCGATCTTCTCGTAACCCACCAGCTCCACCTTGGCCGCCTTGACCATGGCATCCGATGCTTCCACCATCGCCGCGAACCCCTTGGTCTCGATCATCCCTAGAGCTTCTGCCATTGCTGAAAGGTCCTCCTTACAATATTGATGAAGAATTCGCTAGCTCAATGGGTAAACCCACAAGACAGGTCAAAAGCCAACGCGCAACCGTCAGCGATGCCCATCTATCGGCCTCGGGTGAAACCCCAGGCCCTGACTGCCCATCTTTCTACTACTTAAAGAGTCTGGCATCCTTCCAGCGAACACCGCCTACGCCCGCGCCCTGGCCTCCATCACCTTGCCCTTAATCCCCTCGATGGCCCGCACCGCTGCGTGGCGGCCTACCTCGATGTCGCGCTCCTCGCCGCCCAGGTAGAGCCGGCCGAAGCTGCCGAAAGGACGCACCTCGATGAGCGTGATGTTCGCTGCCTTCTCCGCCTCATTGGCCGCCAACACCGCATAAGCCGCCGGCTCAACCTCCATTATGTAAAGAGTTTGGCCGGCGATGAGCATGGAGCCGTTGCGATTGCGGTTCACCAACTGGGCATGGTGGTCGTCCACCCGGCGAATCACTTGGCTGGAGAAGATCTTAGGCTGCCAGCGGTCACTCTCCTGGACACCCAGGGCCTCCAGTATGGCACGACCGGCTGCCCGGGTGTTGGCCTGGGACGGCGAATGCACCTCAAGCAGGCCGAAGAGCCGTTCCACCACCTGCACCGCCGGCTTCACCTCAGTCGCCTTCAGGGCGATGTCCGTGATGCGGTTGATCTCGATGCCGGGGGATATCTCCACCCAGAGCGAGGCATCGTTGGCGATGGGCAAGAACCCCCGGGCCGTGGAGCCGATGAACGCCGCCAACTGGGGCTGCAGGCTGTCCAGGAAGATGTAAGCGCGCAAGTCTACCAACTCAGGCCTCCCAGTGCTACCTTTTACTTTATCTTCCCGCCTCTTGCACTAGTGAAGAACAGTTCACTTCCTCGCTGCTTCCTGCATGATCTTAACGCTGGCACTGGCGCCGATGCGGGTGGCGCCGGCGGCGATCATGCTCTTGGCATCCTCCAGGGTGCGCACGCCTCCAGCAGCCTTCACCCCGACCTCGTGCCCCACTACCTGGCGCATCAACGCTACGTCGTGGGTGGTGGCCCCGCCGGGGCCGAAGCCGGTGGAGGTCTTGACGTATTGGGCTCCGGCCGCCTTGGCCAGGGTACACGCTTTGATCTTTTCTTCATCGGTCAGAAGTGCCGCCTCAACGATCACCTTGCAGATGGCTCCTTCTTCCTCCGAGGCCATGACCACCGCCTCAATGTCGTCCTGCACCAGTGCGTAGTCCCGGGACTTGAGGGCCCCGATGTTGATGACCATATCGATCTCCTCCGCCCCGTTGCGCACAGAACGGCGGGTCTCGTAGGCTTTTACCTCCAGGAGAGTCGCCCCCAGGGGAAAACCCACCACGGTGCACACCTTAACCGGAGAACCCCGGAGCAGCTCGGCGCAAAGCCGTACCCAGGTGGGGTTGATGCACACGGCGGCAAAGCCGTATTGTAGGGCCTCCTGGCAGAGCTGGGTTATCTGGTACCGGTTAGCCTCCGGCCTGAGCAGGGTGTGGTCGATGTATTGGGCCAACTCCCGGGCAACAGGGCCCACTCCGAGCCCCGCGCCCACCCGGGAGGCCCCGGCATCCACGATGTTTCGCACCTTTTCCGAGCACTTGCCTATGCACTGTCCCTGGCAAGCCAGGCAAAACGGATCCACGCCAGGAAGGCCCGCACCGCCCTCCCGCAAGAGGCCAAGGACCTCCCGCGTGATCTCCTCAACCAACAAATTCACGTCGATCCTTCCCGTATCCATGGCAACCACCACTGCCTTCTTGGCAACCGCGGTCATCCAGCGGCTATTGCTTTCAGTCTATCGCCCGGCCTTCCGCTCGATGGACATGATCTTATCCACCCGGGCCTGATGGCGACCGCCCCCGAAAGGCGTCTCCAGCCACAGCTTGGCTATCTCTCGCGCCAGATTTGCCCCAATGAGCCGCCCACCCAGGGTCAGCACATTGGCATCGTTGTGCTCCCGGCTATTGCGGGCCGTGGACAGGTCGTAGCACATGGCCGCCCTGACGCCAGGCACTTTGTTGGCCGCCATGCATGAGCCGATGCCCGCGCCGTCCACCATAATCCCTCGAAAGCAATCGCCGCTGGCCACCGCCTGTGCCACCGCCAGGGCGAAATCGGGGTAATCCACGGGCTTGGTATCGAAGGTCCCCACGTCTTTAACCGTGTAGCCCAGCTCTTGGAGGTAGACTTTCAAGTCCTCCTTCATCTCGAAGCCGCCGTGGTCCGCTCCCAACGCCACGCGCCTGGCACTGCCGGGCTGGGGCCCAGGCAGAGGCCCGGGAAGGGGTCTGATTTCGCCAGGGGAAGGGGTCGGCACGGTGGCCGAAGAGGTATCCGAGCTAATCAGTGTTACGTGTCGTTCCATAGCCACAGTGCGGGCCAAAGGGGTCACCAGGCCATTGCGCGGCACGGTCAGCCGTGAATTGGGTGGGGCAGCCAACACCTGCTCTTCCGTGACCAATGGCCGGGATATTCGCTTCGCCGGCCTACCGCCGGAGGTGCCACGCGGGACAGCAGGGACCCCGGCCGGGGCTTCCAGGGGTGGTGTGGGTTTTGAGATGCTGCCGAGTTTGCGTTCCACCACCTGCTTTACCAGCTCTTTTACCTGGCTTTCCGAAAGCATCTTTGCCTCGCCGGAGGGGGGAGATAGAATGCGGCAATTTGGCCGAATTATACGCGAGCACTAATCTAATGTCAACATCTAACCAGTTCCCGTCCATGAAACGTACAACATTTGTATACATTTGCGTTTTTGCAAGGTGTAAGCTATAATGTATGTGGGATGGCTACTGGCCCTGACTCCTCTGGCCTTTGATGCTGGCCACACTGCACATCGTGCCTCTATAGACATGCTCCCCGGGCCGGTAGCCCGGTTACCCCGGCTCTCGCCATTTATGCTTCAGGACAAATCTCACCTTCGGGAGGGCCACATGTACGACCTCACCGGCAAAACCTTGGGACCTTATCGCATCATTGAGCAACTGGGGCGCGGCGGCATGGCCACCGTCTACAAGGCCTACGAGCCCTCCCTGGACCGCTATGTGGCCCTGAAGATATTGGCCTCGTTCTATGCCGAAGACGAGGCCTTCCGCAGCCGCTTCAAGCGCGAGGCCACGGCCATTGCCAAGCTAGAGCACCCTAACATCTTGCCGATTTACTCCTTCGGCGAGGAGATGGGCATCTCCTACATCGCCATGAAATACGTCACCGGCGGCACTTTGAAAGATCGCTTGGGCAAGCCCCTGGATCCCCCCTGGACCGCCCGTCTGATAACCCAGATCGCCGAGGCCCTCGACTACGCCCATAAACGCGGCGTGATCCACCGGGACGCGAAACCCGCCAATGTGCTCCTCACCGAGGAGGGCTGGCCCTTGCTCTCGGACTTCGGCATCGCCAAGATGCTGGAGAGCACCACCTATGCCACCCAGAGTGGCGCGTTATTAGGGACGCCGCAATACATGTCCCCGGAACAGGGACAGGGGCAAAAGGTGGATAAGCGGGCGGACATCTATGCCCTGGGGGTGATATTGTTCGAGATGCTCACCGGCCGGGTCCCTTTCGATGCCGACACGCCCGCTGCCGTCATCATCAAGCACATCATGTCGCCCTTACCCATGCCCAGAGAGGTTAATCCTGACCTCTCTGAGGGGGTGGAACGGGTAATCCTGAAAGCCGTGGCGAAAAACCCCGAGGATCGCTTTCAGACCGCGGGGGAACTGGCGAAGGCGCTCGAGGCCGCCATGGGAGGGCCCACTACGGCGCCGGTGGCGGTTCCAGAGATGGCCCCACCGGCGGAACGCCGGGAGCTTGAAACCGCCGCCATGCCGCCCTACCCCCAGATGCCTTCGTTTGCCCAGACCGCAGCCCAGCCGAAGGCGGTTGCTCCGGAAGTCGCCGTTCCTCCGGTGGCTCACCGGTTTCCAGCGTGGATCGTCCCCCTGGCGGGCGTGGCGATCCTGGCCGTGGCCGCCCTGGGCCTGCTGGCCAGCCCCCTGGGCGCCAGCCTGATCGCCCTGGTGGCGCCTAAGGCCACCGAGACGCCCCTCCCCACCCAACCCCCCATAGTCGCCAAACCGACCCTTCTCGAGCCCACGGCCAAGCCCAAACCCACAGCCAAGCTCAAGCCCACCGCCGCACCCCGTGAGCCCCTGCCGATCGGTGTCCTGGTGCCCTTGAGCGGCGAATTCGCCCCCTTGGGCAAGGCGGTGCTGAACGGCGTGAACATGGCGGTCAAACAGTGGAACGGCAAAGGCGGTGTCCTGGGGCGTCCAGCAGCTCTCGTGGTGGAGGATGACAAGAACGTTCCCGACGCCGGTCTATTGGGCGTGAAAACGATGCTGACCGACAAGGGCGTAAGGTTCTTTGTTGGCTCGGTCACCTCTAAGGTGTCGATCCCGGTGTCAGAATACGCCAACGCCAAGCAGATGATCATGATCACCCCAATCTCGACTCACCCCCGGGTGACGGTAGACGAAGGCAAGCGGAAGGAGTTCGTGTTCCGGGCCTGCTACACAGGCCTTATCTCACCCTGGGCAATGGCCCAGTTTGCCTGGAAGGATCTCCGTGCCAAGCGTGCGGCGGTCTTGTGGGAGGGCGGGAGCGAGTACTCTGCCATCGTGGCGGATGTGTTCGCCAACGTCTTCAAGAAACTGGGCGGCGAGATAACGCACTTTGGCGACCTTCCCGGCGATGAGAAGGATTTTGGCCCGATTCTGGAGAAAGTCCAAAGCACCCACCCCGATCTGGTCTATCTTCCTCTCTTCCCTCACCAGGTCAACATCATCGCCGCGCAGGCGAGGAAGATGGGGCTCAAGGCCGTCCTGGCCGGGGGAGACAGATGGGACTCGCCGGATCTGGACGCTGGAGCTGTGGAGGGAGGCTATTTCACCACCCATTTCTCGGCCCACGACGACCGGCTGGCGGTCCAGGCCTTTGTCAGGGCCTACCGGGAGGTCTACGGAACAGCGCCAGACATGTTCTCCGCCCTGGGCTACGATGCCGCCGACATCCTCTTGACCGCCATTCAAAAGGCAAACTCCGAAGAACCGGCAAAGGTAAGGGATACCCTGGCAGAGATCAGGGGGTTCCCGGCGGTCACCGGCAACATCTCTTACTACTCCGATGGAAACCCAGTGAAAGACGTCGTCATCATGAAGATCTCGGGCGGCAAGCCGGTCTATGTGCGCGCCGTCGAAGGGCCAAAGCAACGGTAATACATCAGTTCGACTTGCTGGATGGAGTGGCGGCCAGCCACTCCATCGCACCGGGGGTCTTCCACCACCCGGCGCCGGCCTCGGCAACGTAGGCCACAGCCTCGTCCTCGTCGCCGAAGCCGATGTACTCCGGCAAATGACGGGGAAGCTTCTTCATCCCCAACAGATATTGGGGCACAAACCGGTTCTGCTTTAGGGCCGTCCTGAGGCTGGCATTTGCCTCGGGGCCAGCACCTAGGCGTCGAAACGCCCAAAGGGCACGGGTGTACGACCAGATAGCCGTGGCATCGTCTTCATATTGGTCCAGGAGCTTCCCCAAGGCCTCGTCGGACCCCATCTCAAGCAGGCAGGCGGCAAGCAGATAGCGGATGCCCTGATTGTCCCCCGGATTAAGACGCAGCATATCGGTATAGTGCTCTATGGCTTGCTGCCGTTCACCAAGCATCCACAAGGATTGAGCCAGTCCAGCGCGCGCCCGCATGTAAGGGCGGGTCTCCACAAGGCCCCAGAAGCTGCCAACCTCTTCCTCAAACATCCGCGGGCCCAAGGCGCGCTCTCCCGCCTTCACGCCCTGCTCATAAAGGTCTCTCGCTTCCTCCAGACTTCGGGCCGCTTCCTCAGCCAAAAGCACATAGGCGTCAGCGCAATCGGGCGAGATCTCCAGGGCCCGTCGAGCCAGCTCCACCCGTCGCCAGCCCGTGGCCTCCCAGGCGTCGTACATAAGATCTTGAGCCTGCTCCACCGGAATCCGTGCCGGCTGGGCCTCCAGCGCACCAGAGGCAAGCATCTTTTGCAGAAACGCCTCCGCCTCATCCGGGGATTGGAACTCACGCTCGCTGAGCAATCTTCCGATGCCTGACATTGTCCTTTCCATTGCCCGTCGGTCAAGAAAAGGAGGCCTGGTGTTAGGCTTTCGCTTGGTACGCTTGCGAGGTTTAGTGGATGGCTTCTTCTTACTCATTTGAATCTCCTCAGACGTGTTTCTCGACTCTAATACTACAACCGTACTTAATGGTTTTGCCACGA
>DYIS01000137.1:3067-6881 GCA_020723545.1 Ktedonobacter racemifer | reverse complement strand
CAAGGTGTGGGCCCGCCGGATCTTCCGAGCGGCGGCGGTGCCCTGGGTAATGAGGGCCAGTAAGGCGGCACGCTCGTCCGCTGTCAACTCGATATGGTAGATCTTTGCCATAGGGTATCATCCTTTCTGGAGAAACAAGATACCCTATGGAAAAGAGATCCTTTTGCAGCTTCGTCCATTACTGGTCCTCATCGCCGGCCAGGAGATTCACCGGGTAATAGAGACCGGCCGTGGCCGGAGACCAGATACAGTGGCGGGCTCAGGAACAGCCACAAGGTACTGGCCCCCATCAGCAGGCCGAGGTGCCGCAACAGCAATCGTGCCGAAGCGAGAATACCCGCCAGGCATCTTCTATAGGCGACCTATCCGTGCTGCACCAAAAGGGCCAGCACCTGCTCATAGGTGGGCAGGGATGGCTGTGCCCCCAGCTTGGTCGTGGCCAAAGCGCCGGCGGCGTTGGCAAACCGCACGGCCTCCCGGACAGGTTGACCTGAGGCCAGGGTCACAGCCATGCCGGCCACGAAAGCGTCCCCGGCCGCCGTGGAATCCACTACCTCTACCGCAAACCCGGGGATATGGGTCTCTCCCAGGCTATCGGCCACAAGGGCACCCCTTTCCCCTAAGGTCACGATCACCGCCCCTGCCCCCTGAGCGCGCAAAACACGGGTGGCTTTTTCCGCCGTCGAAAGGTCAACAACCTCCACTTTGCTCAAAACCGTTGCCTCGGTTTCGTTGGGAACCAGGTAATCCACGCCAGCCACCAGGCCAGGATCCAGGAGTCGTGCCGGAGCTGGATTCAAGACGACCCCAACCCTGTGAGCTTTGGCGATCGCTATGGCGCGTTCCACCGTGGGCAGTGGGCTCTCCAGCTGCAGCAACAGCAAATCAGCCGAGGCAATGCTATCTTCAGCAGCCTCCATGTCACCTCCTGTCAGGCGCATGTTGGCGCCGGAGACGATGATGATGTTATTTTGGCCGAGGTCATCCACGGCGATCAAGGCCACTCCCGTGGCGGCCTCTGGATCCGTTATCACGTGTTGGGCCTCGATGTGTGCCTCATCCAACGTCCTCAACAACATCTGTCCATACGGATCCTCCCCCACTCGCCCGATCATGGCCACCGCTGCTCCAAGCCTGGCAGCGGCCACGGCTTGATTGGCCCCTTTGCCGCCGGGGGCGATATGGATGGAGTGACCGATGAGGGTTTCCCCCGGCCGGGGCAACCGTGGCGCGCGCACAATGAGGTCCATGTTGAGGCTGCCCACTACCGCGATTTTAGGTTGCATCTTTCCCTCCCGTATGGGTTTCCTGATCGAACGGCACAAATGCATTATATTGTGGATTACAGATTCGTGTCAAGTAAACGTTTACTTGTACCTCCACTTGTTTTGTGGTATAATCTCGCCACCTTGTCCGAAGGATAGAGAGGCAACGTGATCCGCACCGAAGGCTTGACCAAAGAGTACGATGGTTTTGCGGCCGTAAAAGACCTGAACCTCCATGTAGAGCCGGGGGAGATCTACGGCTTTCTTGGCCCCAACGGTGCTGGAAAGACCACGACTATCATCATGCTCTTGGGGATCCTCCAGCCGACCAGAGGCTGCATCTTCCTTTTCGGTCAAGCCCTCCATCAATACTACTTCGACATCAAACGCCGCCTGGGAGTAGTGGGGGAACACCAGTACCTCTATGACGACATGACGGCCTACGAGTACCTGAGTTTCTTCGCCGATCTCTACCACGTGGACAACAAGGCGGAGCGGATCGGGAAGCTCATGGAGGCGGTGGGGCTGGACAAATATCTGCAGATGCAGGCCAGCGATTATTCCCGAGGCATGCAGCAAAAGCTCGGCCTGGTGCGGGCTCTTTTGCATGATCCAGACCTGCTGATCCTGGATGAACCAGTATTGGGCCTGGACCCCCACGGCATCATAGAAGTCCGGAGGTTGATTCAGGAACAGAACAGACGAGGCAAGACGATCTTCATATCTTCTCATATCCTGTCGGAGATCGAGCGCACGGCTCACCGGGTGGGCATCATCAACCATGGGGTCCTGGTGGCGGAAGACAGCATTACCAACCTGCGGAATAGGCTGAGGCAGCAGATGGAACTGGAGGTAGAGTTCCAAGAAATCCGGCCGGGCTTGGTTGAGGCCCTCTACTCCCTGCCCTTCATTCGGGAGGTGGCTGCCCAGGGCAACAGGTTGACCATCCAACTGGATGCCGCTTCCGATGGCCGTGCCCGGATCTCGGCGGTCATTTCTGCCCAGGGAGGGATCATTGTAGATATGAGGACGAAGGAGATGAGCCTGGAGGAGGCCTTCGTTACCATAACCGAAAAACACGTGTCTCTTTGGACTGAGAGGGGCAGCCCATGAGCTGGGGCAGCGATTGGGGCCCTCGCTGGCGTGCTGTGCTCCTTATCCAGCGGCGGGATCTGGAGGCCATGATCTTTGGCTGGGGCCTCTACCTGGCCCTAGCCCTTGCCTTCCTGGCCTCCTTGCTCATCTTGCGCAATGACCTGGCCTTCGTCAACGAGAGCGGCCTCTCGGTATTCGCGAACCCATTTGCTCTCCCCTTCTTCATCACCGCCCTCATCTCTTCCTTCTTCTTGGCCATCTCCTCTGTCACCACCATTGCCCGTGAGAAGGGCCAGGGCACGCTGGAGGTCCTTTTCTACGGCCCCGTGGACCACGTTTCCTACATCGTCGGCAAATACCTGGCGCAAGTTATCACCTATCTGGTGATGATGGCCCTTTATGTTCCCTCTTTTATCCTGCATACTCTCCTGACCAATCTCGTGTTCCCCGCAGGACTCGCTTGGGCCATCCTGCTATCTGTCTTTACCGTCTCGGCGGTTGTTGCTTTAGGCATTTTCCTCTCCACCGTGGCCCGCAACGTGCGCGCCTCACTGTTCCTGTTCGGGGTGACCACCTTGGCTTTTCTGGGCATCCAGGTCGGACACACCATTCTGGTCACCTTGCCTGCTCAAGGCCGGTATTATGACCCTATGTTGTTCCTGAAGAACACCTTCGCCATCCTGAACCAGACAGCCCTGTGGCTTTCCCCGTATTCTTACCTGGACCGGGGGATGGAGGCAGTGGTGCGAGGCAGCGCAGGAGTTTACCTCGCCTTGTTCCTTTTGTCCGCCGTTTACACTGTTGGGTTCCTGGGTCTAAGTGCTATCAGCCTCAGGCATAGAGGAGTCAGGAGGAAATGACAGAGATCAGAGCCAGGCTGGCCGTAAAAAGGATGGGGCCAAGCACCATGAGCGTTGTCCTGTTGTTATTCCTGCTCGCGACCATGGTCATGGCCCAGGAGCCAACCAAGGAACGCCAGTTTGTCTACGGGGTGAATGCCTTTACCGGCCGTGATTACGCCGGCACCTTCTACCCCCTCACCATTGACACCATCTACCTCCTGGCTAACAGGCGTAGCATCGTTACCCCCCGCTATACCCTGGTGTATTTCTGGCCCATCACCAATGAGTACAAGGCCAATTGGGATGGGCTCAACGAGGTTGTTCCTGGTACCCTGGAGATCCTGCAGGGTGGAAGAGTGATCCAGAACCTGCGACAGACCCGATACGTCATCCAATATCCCCAGGGCTTTGAAGGTGATGAGGTCTATCTGTACATCGGGGAGAAAGCCGAAGCTCAGTACCAGGAGTTCATCAAGCAGCGAGACGCCTATCGGGACCGGGTATGGCAATACTATGAGGCCGACAGGCAATACCAGCAACAACTGGAGACCCTGATCGCCAGGAAAAAGCAAGGTGAGCAAGTGGCTCCTCCCGAGCCGCCCACGCAGCCTG
>DYIS01000137.1:0-3057 GCA_020723545.1 Ktedonobacter racemifer | reverse complement strand
CACTACCGTCAATGACGGATTTCCTATCGAGCTAGCACCAGGTATCTATCGAATTCGGGTGAGGGAGAACGATGGCCAATTGGTGAGGGGGAGCGACAGAAGGCTGATCGTCTTCTCCCACCGGCGGGAAGGCTTGGGCTACACCATCGTGCCCCAGGCCAAATGGACCACCACTGAGCGGGCGGATGATCCCGGCCACGTCCTCTATGCCAGGAACGACACGGTCATGTACCTGCAACCCTTCCTCGAGAAGGAATACAAGGAGCTTTACCACACCCGTCTGGAGAATCCCCAGAGCAACGCCGGCAGCGAGGATCGCTGGATCTGGGCCTACAGCAGGCCCAAGGAGACGGGGTATCTGGAAGTGCTGCATCAGGGCCGAGTTGTCCGCCGGGTCGAAAGGAAGCCCTACTGGGTGGAGCAGATGCCTGGCCCGGCTTTGGGTTACGAAGTGGTCGGGGAAGAGGGTCTGGACCCGGGAGCGAAACGTCGGTCGCCAGATTTCGAGGGTTACCGGATTCAGGTTGACCCCAGCCAGCCCTCTTACGCCATTCGCTTAGTGGAGGCGGATGGCCACCCGGTGCCCGGGAGCAGCCGGGAGGTCAGGCTGGTGAGAACTGACCTTCTGTGGGCCCTTTACCTTCTTCCCCTTCTCCCTCTGGTCGCAGGTGCTTCGTTGATCCTCTGGAGAAGGACTCGACTTACCCCATTTCGCCCCTTCCCATGAACGCACTGGCGGTTGAAACCGCGCATACGGCTGCGACGTTGGCCTTCGCCGACCAAGACAGCCCCGCGCAGGCGGAGCCTCACGGCCAGGCTCCCCTGAGCAGAGAGGAGAGACAAGGATGGACGACCTTTTGCCCAAACTGCACGGTTGTCTGGCAGGACTGGCCATAGGGGACGCCTGGGGCATGCCCGGACAATTGACCCCTGCCAGGACTAGGGAATTATACGGAAAGATCACCACCTTCCTGGAACCACCCAAGGACGATCCCGTTCACGACGGCCTCAAAGCCGGCCAGGCCACCGATGATACCCTGGCCACTCTGGCCATTGTCAAGTCCATCATTCTCATCCGACTGCCTGTCCGTTGACGACGTGGCCCGCAGCTTGGTGGAATGGATTGACGAGGTTGATGGCCTCAACCTGAACTATGTGGGCCCCAGCACCAAGCAGGCTATCGTTCAACTGAAGCAAGGCGTCGCTCCTCGTCAGGCCGGCCGCTCGGGCTGGACCAACGGCGCCGCCATGCATATTGCACGGGTAGGCTTTCTCTATCCGGGGGACATCGAGGCCACAGTGGAAGCTGTGGTAAAGGCTTCGCTTCCCACCCACGGCACCACCACGGCCATCTCGGGGGCCGCCGCCGTGGCCTGTGCCGTGACCCAATGCGCCTTGGCCGAGAGCACCCTTCTCGACATCGTCAGAGCGGCCCAACAAGGTGCTGATTGGGGTGAAAGGTATGGTTATCCCTATTACTGCCCCTCCACCTCCAGACGCATCGGCTTCGCCGTGGAACTGGTTTCAGCCGACAAGGACATTGAGGAGAAGCAACGAGATCTGTACGACCTGGTGGGGACAGGTCTCGCCGCCTACGAGGTGGTGCCGGCGGCCATCGCCCTGTTCGTCCTCGCCCAGGGGGAGCCTATGGAGGCCATCACCCTGGCAGCCAACACCGGGGGCGATTGCGATACCCTGGCCGCCATCGCCGGGGCCATTGCTGGTGCCTACCGAGGTGTATCAGCTTTCCCTCCACAGCATATCGCCTTCGTCGAGAAGGTCAATAACTTTGACTTGGAGGGACTGGCCCAGAATTACCTGGCTGTGATCCGGCGGCAGAGGCAAGGGAGAAAGGACCCATGAACCTGAGCGTTGTGACTATCGGTGACGTGGCGGCCGACTTGGTCATTTCCATACCCCGCTTGCCTGTGTGCGCCAACGAACACCAGATGGCCCATGAGATGTTCGTCGAGGCAGGAGCGGTGGGCAACTTCCTCATCATAGCCGCCCGCTTGGGCCTCCAGGCAAGTCCCCTCGGCTCTGTGGCCGATGACCTATACGGCAGGCGCGTCTTGGAACTCCTGGCAGGGGAAGGGGTGAATGTGGGGAATGTGGTTGTCCAAGAAGGGAAGAGAACGACGGTGGCCATCGTCCTCGTTGATGACCAAGGTCAGCACGTTTTCCTCGGGGTGAAGGGCGATGGCGAACCGGTACCCTGGCAGCCAGCATGGCGAACTCTCATTCAAAGGAGCGGGGCCGTCTTCACCTCGGGCTATGCCGTGCGGGAGATCTCAGCCTTGTCGTCGACGGCCGTCCTAAAGGCCCTAGAGGTAGCCCGTGAGCATGGAGTATCCGTTTTCTTCGATCTCACCCCGGAGATCGCTCACGTCAAACAGGAGCAGTTGGAACTCGTTTTGGGCCAGACCACGGTTCTTTTGGCGACCCTGGACGAGGCGGCGTTTCTGACTGGAGCAAGGCCGACGGATGAGGTTGCTCGCCACCTCTTGGCTCAGGGTCCGCGCCTGGTGATCCCGAAGCTGGGGGCGGAGGGGTGTGTGATGGCCACGGCAGAGGACCTGCTTCGCCTGGAGGCTATCCCCGTGGTGATGAGGGATACTACTGGGGCCGGGGATGCCTTTGATGCGGCCTGTGTTTACGCTTACCTGAAAGGCTTTTCGCTGGAGCAGATGGCTGTTCTGGCCAATGCCGTCGGCGCAGCAACGGTGACGAAACTGGGGACCGGGACCCGTCTTCCGACGAAAGAGGACATCAAGTCGTTGCTTCGGGGAAGTGCTGTTGCCGAGCCGCTTTGACTGGCAGGGGGTTATCACGTGCTCGAAATACAGCCTGAGGTTCAAGGGGCCCTGGATGAGGGAAGCCCTGTCGTGGCCCTCGAATCCACCCTGATCAGCCATGGGTCTCATCCCTGGCCCAGAAACCTGGAGGTGGCCAGGCTCTTGGAACGAACGGTGCGTGACGAAGGAGCGGTGCCGACTACCATCGCCATCCTGGGGGGAAGATCAGGGTGGGGTTGGCCAAAGGGGAATTAGAGCGATT
>DYIS01000136.1 GCA_020723545.1 Ktedonobacter racemifer | reverse complement strand
CCTACGTCGGGCCGCGTCCCACTCCCTTCGGCCTGGGAGACCTGGAGCAGATCCTGGTCTACGCCTGGAAGTCATACTGGCTGGATTTCAGCGCCGGAAGCCTGGCCTTCGCGGATTCAGGGGTATACCTGGGGTTCGGCATTCTGGTATTGTGTGGGCTAACCGGTACGGTTATAACGTACAAGAATCAACCTCAGGTCAGGCCATTCTTGCTCCTTCTGATACTGCCCTTAGCCGCGGTGCTGGCATCCTATCTAACCCTAACGGTGCAAACGCGCCTGATCTTGGGCGGTGGGCGGCTCCTCTTTCCCGCAGCTTCCGGCATCGCCATCCTCCTGGCTCTTGGTCTAGCCAGCATAGTGTCAACCGCCAAAGCCCAAGCCTGGCTGACTGCCGGGCTGACGTTGGCCCTGATGGCATTTGCCTTTTTCTCACCGTTATACTACATACCCCAGGCGTACCCCAAAGCCACGATCCTGGGCAAGCTGGATGAAGGGCACCCTCGACACCGCACCACCGCCCACTTTGGAGACAAAATCCAGCTAATCGGATATAATGTGAACCCAGAAAGGCGCATAATTCCCGGCGAGAGTCTGAAGGTAACTCTCTATTGGCGAGCCCTGGGCACGCCTGAAAGAAACTACAGCGTCTTTTTGCAGCTTCTGGGCAAAGATTGCAATCCCAACGACGTCCTGGTCAGCGAGAATACGTTTCCCGCGTACGGCTCATTCCCGACCAGTCAGTGGCGGGCTGGAGAACTCGTCGCCGACCAATACGTCCTGAAGGTACCGCCTGGGATTAAGTCTTTGCAACAGGCGCGTCTGGTCCTCGGGATGTACGATTTCGGCACCAAGAGCCGTTTGCCTATTTCAATGGCCCAGCCCGGGCAGGTCAGTGATTTCATGACTTTGGCTAGGTTCGGGCTGGCCCCACGGACATCAGCCAAAGTGCCCGAGGACCACCGGCTAGCCGAGGAAATGCGGGTGGGCGACCTGGCAACCTTGGTTGGCCGCAAGGTCGAAGTGGCACCCCTGGCAGGGTCATATCGGTTATCGGTAAGGCTGTACTGGCAAGCCCGGGCCAGGACACAGGAAGACTACGCCGTATTCGTGCACGCCAACGATTCACTGGGGCACCTGGTGGCCCAACACGACGGGGACCCCAGAGGCGGTTGCTTTCCGACCAGCCTGTGGGAACCAGGAGACATGATCGTTGACGACCACCAAGTTGACCTCTCCGTTGACCGACCAACCTCAGAGCTACAGGTCATGGTGGGGCTATATGACCGAAACACGCTATCGCGACTGCCCGCCTTCGATGGCCGGGGGAGGCGTTACGCCAATGACGCCCTTCCCATCGATGTTGTGATGATAAAAAGGAACGAACTAGAGAGATGAGCTCCCCCAAAATAACAGTAGTCCTCCCTATCAAGGACGAAGCGGCCAACGCGGAGAGGATCGTAGGTCAAGTGAAACCGTACGCCGATGAGGTTCTTGTGGTGGACGGCCACTCCCGGGACCAGAGCCGGGAGATTGCGGAGAGGGCAGGGGCCCGGGTGATCCTGGACCACGGCAAGGGCAAAGGGGACGCCATTCGCACCGCCATCCAGGAAGCAACAGGCGATATCCTGGTCTTCCTGGATGCCGATGGCTCCCATGATCCCCGGGATGTGCCAAACCTGGTCCGGCCCATCCTGGAGGGACACGCTGACCACGCCTCGGGCTCCCGGATGTTAGGTGGCAGCGATGAACTGCACTCCACCATCTACGAGTTCATCCGCCTGGTGGGGAATCAGATAATTACCCTGGGGATAAACTACCGCTTCAACGTACGGCTCACCGATTGCGAAAATGGCTTTCGGGCCATCCGTGCTGACGTGGCTAGAAAGCTGGACTTGAGAGAGAATATCGCTACTATCGAGCAGGAGATGATCATCAAGACCATCAGGAAAGGTTATCGCCTGGTGGAGGTGCCAACCCACGAGTACCGGCGTGAGCACGGGGAGTCCAAGATCGAGCTTCGGAACGTCTGGTTTCGCTTTGTCTACAGTTGGCTGAAGTACCTTTTCCTTGGCTGAACCCTTCCATGCCAAAGCTTGCCGCGCTGATCAATAAGAACCTGATGCCCTTCGCCATCGTCCTGGCCTTTCTTGTGTTGGGCATTGTTTATAGCCTGGTGACCCCTATCTTTGAGGCCCCTGACGAGCCGGGGCATGTTCTCTTTGTCAAGTACCTGGCCGACGGCAAGGGCCTGCCCATCCAGACCTCGGACCTAGCGGCGAACCCCACCCGGCAGGAGGGTAGCCAGCCGCCCTTATATTATCTCCTGGCCGCTCTGCCACCAGGCCTGGCGGGGACCGAGGGCATGGCGAGCCTCCTGACTTTCAACAATCACGCCGCCATTGGCGAGCCCGCTTCCTTGGGCAACAAGAACGTGGTCGTCCATGGCGAAGCGGAGAGGTTCCCCTACCGAAACGGCACCCTGGCAATTCACCTGATCCGTTTGCTATCCATCGTGCTGGGCGCTCTCACCGTCGGCACCACCTATTTTATCGCTCGGGATTTGTTCCCAGGCAGACGATACCTTGCCCTGGGCTCGGCCGCCATGGTGGCCTTCAACCCTCAATTCCTGTTCATCAGCGCCTCGGTGAACAACGACAACCTGGTCATCGCCCTGGTCACTGCCGTGCTGTATCTCTGCCTGCGCATCATCAGGCAGGGCCTCCAGGGCTTAGAGCCCTGGCTCCTGGGGCTCTGCCTGGGGTTAGCCGCCTTGAGCAAGCTCAGCGCCCTGGGACTTTTCCCAGTGGCAGTCCTGGCTATAGGCATCTCGGCGCGGTTCGAGCGGAGCCCACGACGTTTTATCCAGGGCATTCTCATTGTCTCTGCATTGCCTCTCCTCATAGCCGGCTGGTGGTACTGGCGCAACTGGACGCTTTACGGTGACCCTCTTGGTTGGGGCATGTGGCTGCGCACCGTGGGGGAGCGGCCTGTTTCTCCAACACTGCAGAGCCTCTTTCCCGAATTCCGTGGGCTGGAGCTCTCGTTCTGGGGGGTCTTCGGCTGGATGAACATCCTGGCCGAGCCTTTCTTCTACCAGGTACTCTGGCTCCTGGTGCGCCTGGCCGCCGTGGGTCTGGCCATTTTCACCCTGCGGCAACTTACGAGGAGAGAGCTAGAACCGAAGACCCTGGCGGGTCTCGGGCTCTTGCTAGCGTGGCTGGCGATCCTCTTTGCGTCGCTTCTCAGGTTCATGTGGGCGGCGCCAGCCGGACAGGGTCGGTATCTGTTCCCGGCCATCTCGTCCATCGCTATCCTGCTTACCCTGGGTCTTACGAGCCTGGTTCCCACGAAATCGCGCCTGGCGCTGGTAGGCGCGGTTTCGGCGTTGTTGCTCGGCCTGGCCCTCCTGGCCCCCTTCCGATACATCGCCCCGGCCTACGCCAGCACCGCCGTCGCCCTCGAGGGAGAGCCCAGCATCCAACATCCCACGGACCTGACTTACGGTGGGGCGATCAAGCTCCTGGGGTACAATCTAGAACAAAAGAAAGTCCGGCCGGGCGATGTGGCCCGGATCACCCTTTTCTGGCAGGCTCTCGTATCGGTGAATCAGAACTACACCGCCCTCGTGCACCTGGTTGGCGAAAATGAGCGACTTTACGGCCAGGAGGACACCTACCCTGGCATGGGCATGTACCCGACCAGCCTGTGGCCAGCAGGCAAGGTCATAAGCGATACCTACCAGGTACGCATCACCGGCGCGATTGATCAGTTGAGCCTGGCCAGGATCAAGGTGGGCTTCTACGAGTTTGGCTCACGGCAACACCTGGCGGTCCGTAACGCCGCAGGCACTGAGGTCACGCCGTTCGTCGGCTCAATCAAGGTGTCGCCAATAGTTCTTAGTCCCGTGGCTGCACAGCACCCGGTGAACTTCCGGTTGGGGGAGGCGATAAAGCTGACCGGCTACGACCTGGAGGCGACCGAGGTCAGGCCCGGCCAAGAGGTGCATCTCAAACTCGTCTGGCAGGCCTTGGCAAGGCCCGAGAAAGACTATACTGTTTTCGTCCAGCTACTTGGCCCTGATGGGCAGGTCTGGGCTCAACAGGATAAGCAACCCCGGGATGGCGCCTACCCCACCAGTGTCTGGGAGGCCGAAGAGGCGATCCCGGACGAATTCAAGCTGCGACTGGCGCTGAATGCTCCGGCCGGGACTTATCAGCCCCTGGTAGGGATGTATAGCCTGGGCGACATGTCACGGTTGCCGGTCCTGGATGGGGCGGGCAAGCCCGTGCCCCACTCGGCGATTGCGCTGGCGTCATTGCGCGTCGCACGGGACTAGCGGTTGACTCCCGTTTAGATTCAGAGAAAAGCACGGCTTAGTTTCCGCTATATAACCCAGGCGTTGGGGTGAAAACGGGTTCTTTGAGAAGTCACATTTCTTTCCCGCTGGTTTTCATAGCCTACCTTGCTCTCGGCATGCTGGTGACCTGGCCGGTTGCTGCCAGGATTGGCACAGCCCTTCCTGGCGTACCCGGTGATGTGGAAGCGGCAGTCTGGGAACTGTGGTGGTTCAGGCAGGCTCTTATTGGCTTGCACAGTGACCCGGGAGTGATAGATGTACTGTATTTTCCAGGTGGGGCCTATTCTCCGCTGCCCTTGACCTATCCATATAATGCAGCCATAGGGTTACCGCTCCTTCTGGTTCTCACGCCCCTGCTCGTCCACAACCTACAGTTCTTGCTCTCTTTTGCCCTTAACGGGTTTTGTGCCTATCTGTTGTGTCTATCCCTGTCCAGATCAAAGCCGGCAGCCTTTCTTGGAGGAGTGATCTATGCCTTTTCACCATACATCTTGGTGAACGCGATTCAGGGTCACCTGTCCCTGATACAGCTGCAATGGCTACCACTGAGTGCTCTGTACCTGCTCAGGCTATTGGCTAAGCCCACACTGGGCAACGCCGTTCTGGCAGGTATCTTCTGGGCACTCGCCTCTGCTGTGCACATGACCTATGCCGTATATCTCGGTATCTTCTTCCCCCTGCTCTTTATGGCCTACTGGGCCGTTTCATCGCCCACAGCGATATTCAATCGCAATTTCTTGCTTTTCTTTGGTCTGGCGGGGGCCGTGGCGTTCTTGTTCCTCGCTCCATTGTACCTGCCAATCCTCCGGCAGGCCGTGGTCACCAAAGGAAGCGGCCTCCAGGAATTTGGCACCGTTCGCTTCTCCGCCGACCTCCTCAGCTTCTTCTTGCCCTCGGCTCACAATCCCTTCTACGCAAAGATTGCATCCCTACAGGCGCTCAGCAGTAAAGCCAGCGGTGAAACCCAAGGAATACACAGCATAGTCGCGGTTTTCCTGGGCTACCTTCCCATCCTGCTTGCGCTGCTTGGCTTCTGGGCTCAGCGAAGGAGGCTCCAATTTTGGCTGGTAACCGCGGCGGTATACGGCATCTTGGCTCTGGGGCCTCTCCTTAAGGTAGCAGGTAACCTGGTGGAATATTCAATAGACCAGAGGCGGTCATTCGTGGTCCTGCCCTACGCCCTTTTGACAGGTCTGCCGGTGATTGGGCTTAATCGGGTGCCCTCCAGGCTTGATGCCGTGGTCACTCTGGCGTTGTGTGTCCTGGCAGCGTTTGGCGCCAGGTCTTTTCTCAAGAGGCTAGCCGCATCCGCTCGCAAGTGGCCTTCCTATGCGGTCCTGACACTTGCCACTGCTTTCATAATGGCCGAGTACATTTGGATCTTTCCTTTTCCGACCACCGATGCCTCCGTACCGCCCTTTTACGACCAGGTGCATCAGGATTCAGGAGACTATGCCATCCTGGACCTGCCATTGCCCACTCCCGCCAGCGTGTTTGTAACCCCACTGTACTTTCAGACCCACCATGCACACAAGATCGTGGGCGGGTATCTTGCCCGGGTCCCGCCATCGGCCCTGGCACAGGCCCAGGACCTGGCGGACCTGACTATGCCCCAAGATGTTTTTGTAGGAGGCAGGGATACACCCCGGCGATTGGCTGAGATGGGAATCCGTTACGTGGTGCTGCACAAGGAGAAGCTCGCTGCTTCAGACCGACCGAACCCGGCTGCCATTGCCAGCTACCTGGCCGGTTGGTTTGGCCCTGCGCAATACGAGGATGCCAAGATAACCGTATTTGAGACACGCCTTGCTGGACGACCAGGGCCCAACCAGGTCCGCGTTAGCCTGGGCCCAGGGTGGTACTCTCTGGAGTTCTGGGATGGCCGCCCCACACGTTGGGTGGCCTCCGAAAGTCTTCTCAAGCTCGATATCGGTCAACCATCTGAGAGGATGAGCCTGGCTTTCGATTCGACGTCGTTTAAGCGGGAAAGAAAATACCGGGTACTGGCTGACGGGCGAAACGTGGGCGAATTCGTTGCCAGGCCTGAGTCATTCCAGAGGCACCACACAAAGGAATTCGCATCAAATGAGCAGGGGGAGGTTGTGATCAAGATCGTTGCGGAGCCTCCCTGTCAAACGCCCATGGAGTTGGGCGAGGACACCGACGCACGTTGTCTGGCCCTGGCCTTTCAAAACATCGAGGTGGAGATCAAATAGCCACCGATGCTTGGCACTTGAAGACATCGGTCTTGATGGCACAGGTTGCCCAACACTGTGCTGCTATAATGTCCAAGGCCTCTGCACGTCCTAAGGAAAAGAGTTGCAGCAGTTTTTCGCCAAAGTCAGCGCCATAGCCGTGATCCTGGGAGCCTTCATCTTGCCGGGTCTGCTCTACAGCCTGGCCACACCCATCTTCGAGGCCTCGGATGAGATCCACCACTACCCGGTGGTGAAACACATCGCCGACGGGGAGGGCCTGCCGATCCAGGATCCCTCCGTGAAGACCGCCTGGGCTCAGGAGGGGAGCCA
>DYIS01000135.1 GCA_020723545.1 Ktedonobacter racemifer | reverse complement strand
CCGACCCCTTTCAGGTCGGTGAATGAGCCAGGCTTGTCCTGGCACACCTGAGAACGCAGAGAAAATAAAAGGAGAATCTCGGTGCACTCTGTGCGCTCTGCGGTTAAACCCCTGTTTTTTCAGCAGAGTCGTCTCACGCCGCCTCTCCTCAAGGCACGACCTCGCCATCCTCGCCCTCAGGTAGGGGCACATTTCAAACCTGCCCGTTCGCCGTTTCGTAGGCTTGCGCCGCCCTTCTCATCTCCTCCGCCACCGCTGCCCGCAGCTCCGGCGGGGCGAGCACTTCGCAGTCGGCTCCCCACCCCCTGATCCACGGGATCATCTCCAGGGTGTTGGAGACGCGCACGCTGAACTCGCAGCCACCGTCTTCCAGGTCCACGATCTCCTGGGAGGCGTGCCAGAGGGATTCCTTGACCCTCCGGGCCACCCGATGAGAAAAACGCAGGCGCACCTGGATCTCTTCGTCGCCCCACATGATGCCCCAGGCTGAGGAGAGATACCTCTGGACGTCGAAGCCCTCCGGGAGCTTGAAGGTCTCCGGCAGGAGCTCCGCCCGTTGAATGCGCTCGATCTTGAAGGTCTGGACCCGGTTGAAGTAGCTGGCATAGCCAATGAGATAGGCGGCATAGCCCGGGGCGCTGGGCTCGATGAAGTACGGCTCCACCACGTATTCGTGGACGTTCTGGCTCCTGCCCGACTGGTGCCAGATGCGCACGCGTCGCTGGCTGGCCCAGGCGGTGGTGATGGCCTCGAATACGCTTGGGAAAGAGGGGTTGCCAGCTTTGGCAGCCGGAGTACAAAGGGTGGCCTGGACGTGGGCGGCAATGCGCTCGGGCAAGACGGCGGAGAGCTTGGCCAGGCTGGCGGCCACACAGGGATTGTGCTCGTCGCTGCACCGCCAGAGAAGCCTGGCCGCCAGGAACAGCGCCGTCGCCTCGGAGAGGCTCAGTTTCACCGGCGGGAGAAAGTAGCCCTGGGCGACGCCGTAGCGTGAGCCCTCCTGCCAGAGGGGGACGCCCATGGTCTCCAACGCATGGAGGTCGCGCTGGACGGTGCGGACGGTGACACGGCAGCGCTCGGCCAGTTCTCCGGTGGAAAGCCCCCGGGGGCTGCGGTACAGGAGGTTCTGCATCTGCGCCAGTCGCGCCGCCTTGGCCAGGGCCTGCTCCTCAGACATGGACCTCTCCCGAAAGACAGGCGGCGGGTACGATACCCGCCCTACGCATTTGGTGCCAAAACTGGAACTATTATAGCATCGAGTGACGACAGGTGCGGTCGCCAAGCTCAGGGCCACCCGAAAACGGGCACTAAGATGCGGGAAAACTCCAAAGAGGATCTGCGGGGCGTAGCCTTCGACGCCGGGATTATAGCACGTCCCAGCGGGAGAGGCAAGTGTGGAATGCGGCGGGGCACGATGCGAATTGGCTGTGTTCTGGCAGCTGCCTTGCCGGTCAGCATCGCAGCCTATCCAAGGCTCAGCATGTGCCGCATTTCGGCGTCCAGTTGATCGAGGTAGTCTTGCTCAAGGCGGCCAATCGTCTCAAGGATTCGCCGCCGGTCAATGGCGCGGAGTTGAAAGGCCAACAACACCGACGGCTGGTTCAGTCCATTTACATTTGATGGCTCAACTCGAATGGTATGAGGAAAGCGCAAGGCGCTGAGTTTTCCAGTCAGAGGGACTATTATAAGCGTCGGCAAATTGGCGCTCGCCGCATCGGTTTGGACAGCGATAGCTGGCCTGCGCCCTGTCTGTTCATGCCCTGCGCTGCCCGCCGGGGATTGAAGTTCCACAAGCAATACATCGCCCCGTGCCATGCGTCAGTCCAGTGCTGCCTCAAAGTTAGCCAGCGCCTCATCACTGGCAGCCTCCCAGGCCTCCATTTCTGCGGCGAGGCACGAATCAACGGGCAAAACATCTGAAGATGGCGATGGCAAGCAGACCCCAGCAATTGGTTGGCCGCGCAGCGTCGTGCCGACAATCGTAAAGACGTAGTAACTGGCGGCTGGCTGTCCCCACTCGCTCTCTCTCGGCTCAGAGGCGCCATACCTGGGAGCATCCTCACCGATTGTCAGTGTTCGGCTATCGTTTGCGATCATCAAGCGCCTCCCGTTATGAGGGGAATGATTTTCCCTTCTATGTACTCATTGACCTGCTTCAGCCGATTCACTGGGTCCAATGGTGCTCCCGGAGGCATCGGCTGAGGCCACGTAAACTGGGTCTCCACATAGATCTTTTTCGTATCTCTCAGGAAAGATTCTATTCTCACTTCTATCTGGACTGGCTCAGGCTCATCTGGCAGTGGGGGCATGACGAATCTGAGGCCGCCGCCAAGAACGGGCCGCCCCAGCACGGCGAGCGAGTCCGGCGATTGGCGCAGACGCGTTTCCCATAGCTCCTGGAAAGCGTGTTTACCAGAAGCCTCATAAAGATCACGAAGAGTGGCGTCGCTCGATATTATCTGTCTCTTCTTCACCGGCCATGTAGATTCAAACGCATCAACAACGGCTTCTGCTTCCTTGGCAAATAGAGTCAAAGGACGTCTCGGGTCTGGGGCCACGATCAGAAGCTGACCAACTGGGGAGAGGCTGATTGCTGCAACCTTTATCTCCAGGCGTGTTGGCGCCTCACGGACCACAGCAATCTCTCGTTCCTTGAATTCGACCTTCGCGAACTCGATCCCGTGCGTGACAAGGGACTGCTGAAAGTTTAGATTGCTCTGCACATCAATAGTGGGCACCGGAGACACGACGAAGTTTATGCCCATATGGATTGTCACACGGCTATCAGGATACATGCACTTCTCCGGGGCTTCGGTCGAATCCTACGTGCTCAGAATAGCTCAAGCCGCCTGCGTGGGCGTTTACGCCGATGGTTAACAGCTCAAGCCCGCTCAAAGTGGGCTCCCTGAACCACACCACCCATCATACACACTTCTGCTTGATTCAGCAAGTTGAAGCCCTGCTTCAGCGTGATAGCCGCATTGGGCATATCACGCGTCCGCTCCATACGCAAACGGGTGGGGTTGCCTAGACTTCATGCACCATTCCGTACAAGAAAGGTCGCCGTCCCCCACGGATTCATTGGTTGAAACTGACCTATTCTTTACAAGTTGCGAAGGACGAAAACAACGCCCAGTGGGACAAGTTGGTAACTTGTCCTACGTACTATTTTCAACCTGGGTGGGATACGTGCTATTTTCAACCTAGCAAAGTAAGCCACGCCGCCCTTTCTGGACTAGTAAAGGGGCCGACTTCAACGGCCACAGGGCATGGCCTGAGAATGAGATGGGGCTACTTTCTTCGCCTTCCCTTGCTCCTCTGGAACTCCCGGGCTCGTTTGGCCACGGCCTCGGCGTAGATCTTCATCATGGCCCGGCCGTGCTCGATCATCCGGCGACGGCGGGCCAGGAGCTTCCTTTCCCGGCGTTCGTAGCGATACATGATTTCAGCGGGCAATAAATTGGCTCGGGGACGAGGAGTCGAACCTCGATTGGCAGATCCAAAGTCTGGTGTCCTACCATTAGACGATCCCCGAGCGTCTAGAAGCGCAGCCGAAAACGGTTTTTACCGCAGACCGCTGAGGGCGCAGAGGAAGCCGGTAGCAGATAGCGGTTAGCAGGTAGCAGCTAACAGCTCCCTGCCGCCTGCTCTCCGCTCCGTGCTCTCTGCGGTGGGATTCTCGGCCGCATTTCTCGGACCGAGGAAATTCTATCACACCGCCCCCAGAAATGCAAACCGGCTGCCGGAGGGATTGCATTTTCCGCCGGGTGTGCTATAATTATGCCCGGGTGGGCGAGTAGCTCAGTTGGTTAGAGCGCGCGGTTCACATCCGCGAGGTTCGTAGGTTCGAGCCCTATCTCGCCCACCATGATTTTGCTACCCAGCAAGCACATACTCTCCACGAACACTCCTCCCAGCTCAGGAGTGTTTTTTGTGAATGGGGCCAGCCGTGAGTGGAACGAGAAAGGCGAAACTCTGGGGCGGGCGCTTCCGCCAGGATACCGCGAAGAGCGTGCTGGCTTTCACCAGCTCCCTCCCCTTCGACCGCCGGCTCTACCGGGAAGACATCGCCGGCAGCATAGCCCACGCCCGGATGCTGGCGAAACAGGGCATCATCTCCTCCACCGAGGGTGAGGCCATCGTGAACGGCCTGGTGGCCCTGCGGGAGGAGATGGACCGGGGCCAGTTCGCCTTCGACCCCCACCTCGAGGACATCCACACCGCCATCGAGCTCGCCCTGGCCGAGCGCATCGGGGAGGTGGCCGGCAAGCTCCACACCGGCCGCTCCCGCAATGACCAGGTCGCCCTGGACCTGCGGCTCTACGTCAAGGGTGCCATTGACCAGCTCACCGGCCTGATCCAGGGGCTGGAGCGGGCCCTGGTGGGGCTGGCCGAGGCCCATGTCCAGACCATCATGCCCGGCTACACCCACACCCAGCGGGCGCAGCCGGTGCTCCTGGCCCATCACCTTCTGGCCTATTTCGAGATGCTGGAGCGGGACCGGGAACGCCTGGGGGACTGCCGGCGCCGCGCCGACGTCCTGCCCCTGGGCTCCGGTGCCCTGGCCGGGACCACCTTCAACATTGATCGGGACTTCGTGGCCCGGGAGCTGGGATTCGGCCAGGTGAGCCGCAACAGCCTGGACGCGGTGTCGGACCGAGACTTCATCGTGGAGTTCCTGGCCGCAGCCAGCCTGGTGATGGCCCACCTCTCGCGCCTGGCCGAGGAGGTGGTGCTCTGGTCCACGCCGGAGTTCGGCTTCCTGACCCTGGATCAGGCCTATGCCACCGGCTCCAGCATCATGCCGCAGAAGTTGAACCCGGACCCGGCGGAGCTGGTCCGGGGTAAGGCCGGCCGGGTCTTCGGCCACCTGGTGGGGATGTTGGCCACGCTGAAGGCCTTGCCCCTGTCCTATAGCCGAGACCTGCAGGAGGACAAAGAGGGCCTCTTCGATACCGTGGACACGGTCCAGGCCTCCCTGGAGGTCCTGGCGGGGCTTTTCTCCACGGTCAAGGTTAACGCCCCGGCCATGCGCCGGGCCGCTCAGGAGGGCTATGCCACCGCCACCGACGCGGCAGACTACCTGGCACGCCGGGGCCTGCCTTTTCGCCAGGCCCACGAGATCGTGGGCCAGTTGGTGCGCTATGCCGAGGAGAGAGGCAAGGCCCTGGCCGAGCTGAGCCTGGAGGAGTTCCGGCGGTTCTCGGCGCTCTTCAGGGAGGACATCCACCAGGCCTTGACTGTGGAGGCCTCGGTGGCGGCCCGGGACGTGTACGGTGGAACGGCACCGGGGCAGGTCCAGGCCAGGCTGGAGGAGGCCAAGAGGATATTGGGGATGCCAGCCGATGGACCTTGAGATCGTCGAAAACGGCAGCGTCACCTCACCCCAGGGATTTTCGGCAGGGGCGGTGTACGCCGGCATTAAGAGCTATGGGGAAGGCAAGCTGGACCTGGGCCTTCTCCTCTCCCAGGTTCCCGGCCACGCCGCCGGCATCTTCACCACCAACCGGGTGAAGGCGGCGCCGGTGCTCTGGTGCCGGGAGAGGCTGGCCAGCGGCAGGGCCCAGGCGGTGGTGGTGAACTCCGGCGTGGCCAATGCCTGCGTTGGCCCCCGGGGGCTGGAGGACGCGGCCCAGATGGCCCGGCTGGCAGCGGCCAGGTTGGCGGTGGACCCGGGGCTGGTGCTGGTGGCCTCCACCGGCAAGATCGGGGTGCCGCTGCCCATGGAGAAGATCGCCGCCGGCCTGGAGCGCATCGCCCTGTCCACGGATGGAGGGCATGAGCTGGCCCGGTGCATCATGACCACCGACACCTTCGCCAAGGAGGTGGCGGTGCGGCTGGGGATCTACGGCGTGCCGGTGACCGTGGCGGGCACGGCCAAAGGGGCGGGGATGATCCATCCCCAGATGGCCACCATGCTGGCCTTCCTGACCACCGATGCCGCGGTGGAGCCCGGTTTTCTACCGAAGGCCCTGGCCCGGGCGGCCGCGGACTCCTTCCACATGGTCTCCGTAGACGGCGACATGAGCACCAACGATACCCTGGTGGTCCTGGCCAACGGCCTGGCCGGCAACCGGCCCATCGCCCGGGGCACCCGGGCGGCCAAAGCCTTCCAGGAGGCGTTGAACTTCGTCTGCCAGAGGTTAGCCCGGTCCATCGCCAGGGACGGCGAGGGGGCCACCAAACTGGTGACGGTGACGGTGCTTGGTGCCAAAAATCGGGCTGACGCCCGGGCCGTGGCCCGGGCCGTGGCCCGGTCCAACCTGACCAAATGCGCCATCCACGGCGCCGACCCCAACTGGGGCCGCATCGCCGCCGCCGCGGGCCAGAGCGGCGGCGAGCTGGACCCGGACCGGCTGGACATCGCCGTGGGGGAGGCCTTGCTCTTCCAGGGCGGCCTCCGGCTGGACTTCGACGACAAGCAGGCCCGGGCGGCCCTCTCCGGCAACGAGGTGGCGGTGAGGCTAGACCTGCACCTGGGGCCGTGCTCGGCCACCGCCTGGGGCTGCGATCTTTCCGAGGAATACGTGACCTTCAATAGCCAGTATACTACGTAGGGCCAGGGAGGCACGAGATGATCAGCAAGGAGCTTCTGGACATCCTGGTTTGCCCGGACGACAAGACCAAGGTAGAGCTGGTGGGGGAGGAGTGGTTGGTGTGCCACCACTGCGGCCGCCGCTATCCCATCCGCGACGACATCCCCATCATGCTCATCGAAGAGGGCGACAAGTGGCGCATCCCGCCGGAGAAGCCGTAGCGGGGAGAGGCGAGCAGGTAGCAGCGAGCAGGTAGCGGGTAGCAAGTCCCAACAAAACAAGACTCCCGGAGTTTTGGAAGCTCCGGGAGTCTCGGGTAGCAGGTAGCAGATGGCAGTTGCTATTAGCTGCCTGCTATCAGCTATCTGCCACCAGCCATCTGCCATCCTAACAATCAAACATACGGAGGATCGATGATGATCGAGATCAAGACTGCCCTGCCCGGCCCCCG
>DYIS01000134.1 GCA_020723545.1 Ktedonobacter racemifer | reverse complement strand
GGCATCCTGTCTGTGGTGGCGATCCTGGCGTCCCTGGCGACAGCCTGTTCCGCCCCGAACCCAATCCCCACGTTGGGGTTGCCCTTCTTTGCTAGTAAAGAATTGATCCTGGCCACTACCACCAGCACTCAGGACTCCGGCCTCCTGGACGTGCTGCTGCCTCTTTTTCAGCAGAAGACCGGCTACCAGGTCAAGCCCATCGCCGTGGGCTCCGGCCAGGCCATGGTCATGGGCGAACGCGGCGAGGCTGACGTGCTGCTGGCCCACGCCCCGGACTCGGAGAAAAAGTTCATGGCCGACGGCCACGGCACGAGCCGCCAACTAGTCATGCACAACGACTTCATCGTCGTGGGACCGACCGCCGACCCGGCCAGGGTTAAGGGCGCGAAGACGGCCGGCGAGGCTTTGGCCAAAATAGCCGAGAGCAGGTCGATCTTCCTCAGCCGCGGCGATAACTCCGGCACCAACCAACTGGAATTGAAGCTCTGGAAGGCGCTGGGCGTCAACCCCAAAGGCCAGCCGTGGTACCAGGAAACTGGCCAGGGCATGGGCGCCACCCTCAACGTGGCCTCGGAAAAAGGCGGCTACACTATCACCGACCGGGCCACCTACCTGGCCAACAAGAAGTACCTGACGCTGGGGATCCTGGTGGAGGGCGACAAGGCACTCTTGAACATCTACCACGTCATCCAGGTGAACCCGCAAAAATCGGCCAGCATCAACGCCGTTGGGGCCAAGGCCTTCGCCGACTTCCTGATGGCCCCCGAGACCCAGAAGATCATCGGCCAATTTGGCGTGGACAAGTTCGGCTCGCCGCTCTTCTTCCCGGACGCTGGCAAGAAGGACGAGGAGGGGGGCGGATAAGGTCGCGCTCGAGTCACCCATATCCCCGGGGTGAACCCCAGGGCTGGATCGGGAGGATCGCCTATGGACCTCATCGTTGACGGTTTCCGCCAGGCCATGGCCTTGATGCTGGGCCTGGACCGGGAGCTCTTGCGCGTGACCCGGCTCTCGCTCCAGGTCTCCGGCTCGGCCACCTTCTTGAGCCTGCTCATCGGCATCCCCATTGGCACCTTCCTGGCCCTGAATCGATTTCCCGGCCGCCGCCTGGTCATCAGCCTGGTGAACACCGGCATGGGCCTGCCTCCGGTGGTGGTAGGCCTTTTCGTTACTATCATGCTCTGGCGTAACGGGCCCCTGGGCCTCTTGCACCTGCTCTATACCCCAACGGCCATGGTCATCGCCCAGTGCGTCATCGCCGCGCCCATTGTCACCGGGCTGACGCTGGCGGCCATGCAGTCCCTCAATCCCCGTTTGCGGCTGCAACTCTTAGCCCTGGGCGCCAGCCGCTGGCAAATGCTCTGGTTCCTGGTGCGGGAGGCCCGGCTGCCGCTCCTGGCCGCGGTAATGGCCGGCTTCGGCGGCGTGATCTCGGAGATCGGCGCGTCCATGATGGTGGGTGGCAACATCCTGGGCCAGACCCGGGTCCTCACCACGGCTACCGTCATGGAGACCTCTAAGGGCAACTTCGCCCTGGCCATTGCCCTGAGCATCGTCCTCCTGCTCCTGGTCTATGCCATCAATCTATTCCTTACCCACATACAACAGCAGGGGCGAGCGCCATGAACCCGCCACCTTCGGCCACTGCCAAAAGGAACGGGCCGGCCCTCCAGGCCACCGGGCTGGTGGTGCACCTGGGCGGGCGCACGGTGCTGGAGGTCCCCAGCCTGACGGTGGAGCGCGGCGAGGTGCTGGCCATCATCGGGCCCAACGGCTCCGGCAAGAGCACCCTCTTGCAGGCCCTGGCCTTGCTCGTGCCCCTTACTTCCGGTGAGCTGCGTTTTGAGGGCGAGTCGGTGCACCGGGGCAGCGACCTGGTGGCCTTGCGCCGCCGCATGGCAGTCGTCTTTCAGGAGCCATTACTCCTCAATATGTCCTTACGAGAAAATGTGACCCTGGGCCTGCGCTTGCGCGGCCTGCCTCAATCCCAGGTGGCGTGTCGAGCCGACTTCTGGCTCCAACGCTTCGGCATCGCTTCCCTGGCCACGCACCACGCCCGGGCCCTCTCGGGCGGTGAGGCCCAACGAGCCAGCCTGGCCCGGGCCTTCGCCCTGGAACCGGAGGTGCTCTTCCTGGACGAGCCCTTCGCCGCCCTGGACGCCCCAACCCGGGCCGAGCTCATCGAGAGCCTCGTCGCCGTCCTCCGGGAGACTGGTGTTACCACCGTTTTCGTGACCCACGACCGCAACGAGGCCCTGGCCCTGGGCGACCGGGTAGGGGTGCTCATGGGCGGCCGTCTCCGGCAATTGGACCGGCCCGAGGTGGTGTTCGGTGCGCCGGTGGATCTGGAAGTGGCGGCCTTCGTGGGCATGGAGACCGTGTTGCCAGGGCGGGTCTTAGCCCAAGAGGAGAGCCTGGCGCTGGTGCAGGTATCCGGGGCCAGGGTGGAGGTGGTCTCAGACCTGCCGCCGGGCCGGGAGGTGCTGGTCTGCCTGCGGCCGGAGGATGTGACCCTCCATGCGCCTCGAAACGGTGGCTCGAGCTCCAGCGCCCGCAACCGCTTGCGGGGCCGGGTGAGCCGGCTAAGCCCTCGAGGAGCCCTGGTGGCCGTTACGGTGGAGTGTGGGTTTCCCCTGGTGGCCACCGTCACCCGACGCTCCGCCCTGGACATGGCGCTATCCCTCGGGCAGCAGGTAGACGTCACCTTTAAGGCCTCCGCGGCCCATCTCATCCCCAGATAGCGTCCCGGCCACCAAGCAGTTGAGCAGTGGAGCGGGGGAGCAGCACCCATGCACCCATGCCCCCCAGCCCCGCTGCACCTGGACGATTGATTTGACTGCTATCCTGTCTGGCAGGCATCCTGCCTGGCCCCCGCACATCAGGCTATTGACTTGGGGCTCTTTTCGTGCTATTCTTATTTTATTGGCACAACCAACTAACTCCGCGGGGAGATGTCTCTTTGCAAAGGCATTATCGGACGGGGGACCAGGCCCTGGTCAGGGAGATCAATCTCTCCATTGTTTTGAACCACTTGAGCGACACCTCTCCTCTCTCGCGAGCCAGGCTAGCAGAAATGACCGGGTTGAACAAGACCACTGTCTCCAGCCTGGTTCAAGAACTATTAGCGCGGCGGTTCCTGCGGGAGATTGGCCGCGAGCCCTCTGGCGCTGGGCGCCCGGCGATTATGCTGGAGTTAAACCCCCACGCCGGCTGTATCATCGGGGCTGAGATAGGAGTCGACTTCATTGCGGTTATCCTGACTGACTTCCGTGCCCAGATCCTCTGGCGACGCCAAGGAGACTCCGCCCACCTTCAGGACCAGGAGGCCGTCCTGGCCAGGGCCATGGAACTGATCAGGGAGGCCCTGGCCGTGGGGTGGTCCACGGGTACCCCGGTCTTGGGCCTGGGGCTAGGAGTCCCGGGCCTGGTTGACGGGGCCTCCGGAACCATCATCTTCGCCCCTAACCTTCAGTGGCATAACGTGCCCATTAAAGAGATCCTCTCCCGCCAATTTCCAGGCCCCATCTTTGTGGAAAACGACGCCAACGCCGCTGCCTGGGGGGAGCATTATTTCGGGGCAGCACAACGCGCGAAGAACTTCATCTACCTCCACGTGGGGGTAGGTCTGGGTGCCGGGATCGTCATTGACGGTGGGCTTTACCGGGCTACGCCGGCGAGATCGGCCACATGACCCTGATGCTCGATGGCGAACCCTGCCATTGTGGCAACCGCGGGTGCTGGGAAACCCTGGTTAGCCAGGGGGCAGTGATCAAACGAGCGCGGAAGGCCATTGAGAGCGGCGCTTCCAGTCAGGTGAGCGATTTAGTGGAGCATCGGCTGGAAAGGGTCACCGTGCCACTCATCGTTCAAGCCGCAGAGGAGGGCGACCCGGTTGCCCTTCAGGCCTTGCAGGAGACGGGCCTCTACCTGGGGATAGGCATCGCTAATCTGATCAACGCTTTTAATCCAGAGTTGGTCGTCTTCGGTGGGGTGCTGAGCCTGGCCAGCCCGTTCCTTCTCCCAGCCATTCAGCAAGCCATCGGAAGCCGTTCCCTGGCTCAATCCAGCCAGACAATTCGGGTGGAGGTTTCCACCCATGGCCGGGATGCCTGCGTTATCGGGTGCATAGCCCTGGTATTGCACGACATCTTGAGCCAGCCCACCCTAACCTTGCGCGCCGATGCCGAAGGGAGGTTGTCATCGCCATAAACAATTACTCTGGCACAGTAATCAAAGTTCCGGTCTATGTTTCCAAAGGAGGATAGGGACAATGAAAGGGTTCAGGTTCTATGGATTCGTCGTGGCCCTGGTGGTGCTCGGGATGATCGCGGCCGCCTGTGGGCCCACCCCTCCACCCGCAGCCCCCAAAGGCAAGCTGGAGATCTTCTCGTGGTGGACAGCCGGCGGTGAGGCCGAGGGCCTAAACGCACTGTACGACGTTTACAAGAAGAAGTACCCTGGCGTCGAGATCATCAACGCCACCGTGGCTGGTGGCGCCGGGGCCCAGGCCAAGGCCGTGCTCACGACCCGCATGCTTGGCGGCGACCCGCCGGACTCCTTCCAGGTGCACGCGGGCCACGAGCTGATCGACACCTGGGTCGTGGCCGGCAAGATGGAGCCGCTGACCAGCCTGTACAAGTCCGAGGGTTGGGACAAGGCCTTCCCCAAGGGCGTGCTGGACATCGTCTCTTACAAGGGTGACTACTGGTCGGTCCCGGTCAACATCCACCGTTCCAACGTGCTATGGTTCAGCAAGAAGGTCTTCACCGACAACAAGCTCGAACCGCCCAAGACCTTCGACGACTTCTTCAAGGTCGCGGACGCGTTGAAGGCCAAGGGCATCGTGCCGCTGGTCATGGGCACCAAGGATGGCTGGGAGGCCGGCCACGTCTTTGAGGACGTCCTGGCTGGCACGCTGGGCGCAGAGGCCTACAATGGCCTGTGGACCGGCAAGACGGCGTGGACCGACCCCAAGGTCACAGAGGCCCTCAACAACTTCAAGAAGATGCTGGCCTACATCAACACCGACCACTCTGCCCTCACGTGGGACGGTGCCGGGCAGTATCTGATCGACGGCAAGGGCGGCATGATGATCATGGGCGACTGGACCAACGGCTGGTTCATGTCCAAGAACTTCACGGGCTACGGCTGGGCGCCGACCCCGGGCGCCTCCGGTATCTTCGTCGCCCTGTCCGACAGCTTCGGCCTGCCGAAGGGCGCCAAGAACCGTGACAACGTCATCGCCTGGCTTAAAGTCCTGGGGTCCAAGGAAGGCCAGGATGCTTTCAATCCCAAGAAGGGTTCCATCCCGGCCCGCGTCGACCCGGACAAGAATCTGTACAACGACTACCTGAAGTCGGCTATGGTGGATTGGGCCAAGGACGCCATCGTGCCGAGCCCGATCCACGGCGCGGCAGCCAGCGAAGGTTGGGCCACGGCCTACAAGGATGCCATCGCCGTCTTTGTAGCCAAGCAGGACGTCGCTGCCACCCAGAAAGCCCTGCAGCAGGCGTGCGTGGACGCCAAAGTCTGCAAGTAGACACCCCACTGCAACCAGCGAGGCAGCCCTCCTTGGGCTGCCTCGCCCCTCACTGCGGAGGAAACGTATGCGAGGTTCGACCTGGGATCGGGTGACCTCGGTCCTGCTGATCGCGCCTTCGGCGATCGCCATCCTCGTCTTTGTGTACGGCTTCATCGGCTGGACAGGGTGGGTTTCGTTGGCGCGATGGGACGGCATGATCCAGGATCTTACGCTTGTCGGCCTGCGGAACTACCAAAAGCTGTTCGACACCGAGCGTTTCCAGATCGATCTGCACAACACGGTTACATTCACGCTGTTGTTCCTGGCCTCATCCCTGGTGATCGGCCTGCTCTTGGCCGTCCTGCTCGACCAGCGCATCAGGAGTGAAGGCCTCTTCCGCAGCGTCTTTCTGTTCCCGATGGCCCTGTCGTTCATCGTCACCGGGGTGGTCTGGCGCTGGTTGCTCAATCCCGGCAGCCGCGAGTTGGGCAGCGTGGGGGTCAACCTGCTCTTCGACAAGGTCGGGCTGGGTCTCCTCAAGTCCGGTTGGTACACCGACCCCAGCATCGGCATCAAGGCGGTAGCCATCGCCGCCACCTGGCAGATGTCCGGTTATGTGATGGCCATGTACCTGGCTGGCATGCGTGGCATCCCGGAGGACCTGCGCGAGGCGGCCCGGGTGGATGGAGCCAGCGAGCTAGACATCTACCGCCACATCATTTTGCCGCTCCTGCAGCCGATCACCCTCAGCGCCGTGATTATCCTGGGCCATATCTCGCTCAAGATCTTCGACCTGGTCTCGGCCATGACCGGCCCGGGGCTCGGCTTCTGCACTGACGTTCCAGCCTACTTCATGTTCGACACCACCTTCCGCGGCAACCACTTCTCCCAGGGAGCGGCCATCGCTATTATTCTGCTGCTATCGGTGGCAGCCCTCATCATACCCTACCTGGTGTATACTGCCCGCACGGAGGTCCAGCGGTGACCATACAGCCCTCTCGCCTATTGCTCTACGCAATTCTCATCCTCTTCGCGGCCTTCTATCTCATGCCGGTGTACGTCCTCTTGGTCACCGGGATGAAGGGTTTTGTAGAAGTTAGCTTGCCCCGCATGTGGGACCTGCCGTCCGGGCTACATTTCGATAGTTTCCTTCGCGCCTGGTTCGGCAGCCAGGCCCAGGGGTTCCGCGGGCTTTCAACCAACTTCCTTAATAGCGTAAAGCTCGTGGTCCCGGCCACGCTGATCTCGGCCCTGCTCGGCTCGATGAACGGCTACGTGCTGGCCAAGTGGAAATTCCGTGGCTCGGAAATATTGTTCCCGTTGCTCCTGTTCGGGATGTTCATACCATATCAGAGTATCCTGATCCCGTTGGTGCAAACACTTCAGAAAATGCAACTGTACGGCTCGATCCCCGGCCTCATCTTCGTGCACGTTGTCTACGGCATCCCCATCACAACGCTGATCTTCCGCAACTACTACGCCACCGTGCCG
>DYIS01000133.1:5347-7113 GCA_020723545.1 Ktedonobacter racemifer | reverse complement strand
ATTACCGAGAAGGGCTCATCAACCACGCTCGCTGGCCTATCAACTCGGCTAAACTAGAGGGGGTCAACAACAAAATCAAAGTTATCAAGCGGATGGCCTATGGTTTCCATGACGTAGACTACTTTATCCTTAAAATCAAGCAGGGTTTTCCTTAGCTTCCACTAAATTTGGAGAAGAGCCAGAAATCATTTGTATTGCCATGGGGTTAGCCGGATGCTATAATTTCTTCACCATGTTTTATCGGCTGGTTAACTTCATCGTCCGCTCGCTCCTGAGCATTTTCTCCGACTTCCAGATCACGGGCCAGGAAAACATCCCTCGCTCCGGCCCTCTGATCGTGGCCATAAACCACATCCACTTCATAGATGCTCTCATCCCCGGCCTGGTCATCCCGCGCCGGACCGTAGGGATGGCCAAGGTCGAAGCCTTCCGGACTCCCGGCCTGGGCCTGGGGATGCGGCTATATGGGGCCTTTCCCGTCCAGCGGGGCCAGGTTGACCGGCGGGCCATTAACCGGGCTCTGGCCATCCTGCGCTACGGCGGCGCATTCGCCATCGCCCCAGAGGGCACCAGGAGCAAGACCGGAGGCTTACAGAAGGCCCGAGACGGCGTCACCTTCGTCGCCCTACGCTCCGGCGCACCGATCTTGCCCGTGGCGATTGCTGGCACCAATCGGGTATTCCCCGAAATCAGGCGGCTGCGCCGGGCCAAGGTCCGGGTGGTCATCGGCAAGCCCTTTCGGTTGAGACCTGAAGGTGTCCAGGCCGCCAAAGACGAGATACGGCGGATGACCGATGAGATAATGTTCGAGCTCGCCGCTCTTTTGCCAGAGGAGTACCGCGGGGTATATGGCCGCTGCCAGGACGAGACCCACCGGTACATAGTCTTCCCCGAGCCCCGGGGCGCGGTTATCGGGGTCCGGTAGCAGGCTGGAATAGTACCTCACCAGTGAAATTTGTGTACAAAAAGCAAGGATTTTTTGAACCGCGAAGACGCCAAGAACGCAAAGGGAAAATTTAAACCTTCGCGCCCTTCGCGTCTTTGCGGTTCCAGTTTGGTTTCGGCTTGTCCGAGTTAGGGTTCTTTACCAGTAAGAAAAGAAAACGATGATCACCATTGGCCCTGAGGTGTGCACTGATCTGGAAAAGGCCCTCTCCCGGGAGTGGCTGGTGACCAACGGCATCGGCGGTTACGCTTCCTCCACCATCACCGGTGCCAACACCCGGCGCTATCACGCCCTTCTGGTGGCCGCCCTGCAGCCGCCTGTAGCCCGCGCCGTCCTGCTCGCCAAGATCGACGAGCGGGTCAGCCTGGACGGCCGGAGCATCGAGCTTGGCACCAACGAATATCAGGGCCGCGTCATCCATCCCTCTGGCTACCTCCACCTGCAGGGCTTTGCCCTGGAGCTGGGGCTGCCGGTTTTTCGCTACGCTGCCAGCGGCTTCCTCCTGGAAAAACGCATCTGGATGGAATACGGCCATAATACGACCTACGTCAGCTACCGCCTGGTGGAGGCCCCGCGTGCCGTGCAACTGACGCTGACCCTGCTGGCCAACTATCGCGATCACCACGCCGCGACCCAGGGATCCCCCGACCGGCAGTTTCACGTGGACCCGCTGCCCGGGGGCTGCCAGATAGTGGCTCTTCCGGGCGCTACCCCCTATCGCGTCCTGACCTCACCCCGGGCAGACTTCGTGCCGGACACCGCCTGGTATTGGCACTTCCAGCACCGCGCGGAAGAGGAAAGGGGCCTGGACCACCAGGAG
>DYIS01000133.1:0-5337 GCA_020723545.1 Ktedonobacter racemifer | reverse complement strand
GGCCCGGGTACCTGAACTACGAGCAGGCCCCAGGGGGCGTATTGACGGTGGCCATCACCGCCGAAGAACCAGCCGCGGTCGACCTCAATGGTGATCGGGCCCATCGGCGCGAAATCGACCGCCGCACGCAGCTCATCTCCAAAGTGCCCGCCGCCGGGGCGGACGACTTCGTCCAGCAACTGGTCCTGGCAGCAGACCAATTCCTGGTGAGCCGCGGGTTACCGACATCCACCAGAGAAACCCTCGCCGCTGGTAGCCCGCCGCTCCAGGCCCGCACCGTCATCGCCGGGTATCCCTGGTTCACTGACTGGGGCCGGGACACGATGATCAGCCTCCCGGGCCTGGCCCTGGCCACGGGCCGGTTTGCCGAGGCGCGGAGCATTCTTTTGACCTTCGCCCGATACCTGAGCCGGGGCATGTTGCCAAATCGCTTTCCCGACCAGGGCCAGGCACCGGAGTACAACACCGTTGATGCCACCCTGTGGTACTTTCAGGCCATCGACAGCTATATGAAGGTGACCAAAGACCGGGCCCTTTTGGAGGAACTACATCCGGCGCTGGTAGAGATCGTCAACTGGCACGTCAAGGGCACCCGTCACGGAATCGCCATGGATCCGGCCGACGGGCTTCTCGCCGCCGGGGAGGAGGGGGTCCAGTTGACCTGGATGGACGCCAAGCTTGGAGGATGGGTCGTTACCCCACGCCGGGGGAAACCGGTGGAGATCAACGCCCTATGGTATAATGCCCTGTCCTTGATGGCGGAGTGGTCTCGACACCTGGGCAAGTCAGGCCAGAGCTACGAGCGGCTGGCCCGAAGGGCTCGGGCCAGCTTCGATCGGTTCTGGTATCCTCGCGGTGGCTATCTCTATGACGTCATCGATGGGTCGCAACTGGGCGATATATCCTTGCGCCCCAACCAGATCATCGCCGTAGCCCTGCCCCACAGCCCGGTGCCGCCGGAGCGAGCGAAGGCGGTGGTGGATGTGGTGGGGAAAGAGCTATTGACGCCTTATGGCCTGCGGACCCTGGCCACCGGCCACCCGGCCTACACGGGGCGATACCGGGGCAACCAGCGCCAACGCGATGCCGCCTACCATCAGGGTACGGTGTGGCCGTGGCTGTCGGGGCCCTACGTGGACGCTTTCTTGAGGGTCTACGGAGACAGACGGGCGGCCCGTTTGCTGCTTCAAGCCTTTCCTGAGCACCTGGCCCAGGCCGGTCTGGGAACCATCAGCGAGATCTTTGATGGTAACGTCCCCCACCATCCCGTGGGCTGCATCGCCCAGGCCTGGAGCGTGGCCGAGATCCTGCGCACCTGGCTGGCAACTGAAAGCGTCCCAGCTAGTACGCCCGGAACAGGAGTGAAAGGACCAACTGCTGGATGACTTGAAGGAGAATGATGGCCACCAGGGGAGTGAGGTCAATGAACCCTGCCGTGGGAACGATCTTGCGCAGGGGAGCGAGGATCGGCTCGGTGATCTGATACAGGAAGACCGATATTGGGTTGTACGGGCTCACGTTGAACCAGGAGAGAACGGCCCTGGCGATGATGGCCAGGGTCAGGATGGAAAACAGCACGTTGACGAAGTTGTAAAGCCACATGTTACCTTCTTTCACCGAAGATGGCTCGCCCCAGGCGCACCATAGTGGCCCCCTCCTGGATGGCCACCTGATAGTCATCGGTCATGCCCATGGACAGGTGGCGAAAATGCGAGAGATTATAGCTCTGTCGCAGCTCGTCCCAAAGCTCTCTCAGGCGCCGAAAGACCGGCCTGATCTCCTCCGGGTCCCGTGCCAGGGGTGCCACCGTCATCAGGCCCTCCAACTGGAGACCTGGCATCTTCGAGATTTGCTCCAGTGCCGCTGGCAGCTCGCCGGGCGAAAACCCGAACTTGGAAGCCTCGCCGGCCACGTTGACCTCTAAAAGCACCGGCACCGTCCGCCCGGCCGCGACCGCCCTTCTGCTCACCGCCTCTGCCAGGTGCACTGAATCGATGGAGTGTATTATATCAAAAATGGCGACGGCCGTCTTGACCTTGTTGGTTTGAAGGTGTCCCACCAGATGCCATCTGGCCAGGGTCAGGCCCAAGGCAGCAGAGTCGGCTATCTTCCCCATCCCCTCCTGGACCCGATTCTCGCCGAAATCGCGCAGGCCGAGCTGGTAGGCGGCGGCGATCCGGTCCAGGGGCACGGTCTTCGTCACCGCTACCAGCCGAATCTCGTTTACAGGGCCGCCTGTTCGATCTGGGCCCGCACCGTTGCCAGGTTTCTCCCTACGGCGGTCAAAGTCTCCTCGGTCACCGCGGAGGAAGCATCCACCAGCATCACCTTTGACTCAACCCCACGATCACACCAAAACGCCCGGTGCGGCCATTTTCGGCCCGGTGAGAGAAGAAGAGGTCCGTGCGGCACGAGGTGCAATATTCCGCCGACTCCACATTAGCGGGCGGCACCCCCGCCGAAGCCAGAGCGGCCCAATTGGCGCGATATAGATCGAAGCGCCAGAGGCCGTCTCCGAGGGACACCAGGGCTTCCTGCCACGAGGTAAAGGCTGCCTTGGCCAGGGAGGCCACGTCGTCGCGGACCACATAGCAGCAGGGGCCAATGCCGGGACCCAGGGCCGCCAGCATGGTTTCGGGGTCCGAGTCGAAGGCACCCTGCATGGCCTCCACGGTCCCGACGGCGATCTTCCCCACCGTGCCTTTCCAACCGGCGTGGGCCAGGCCCACGGCATGGTGCACCGGGTCATACAGGATGATGGGCATGCAATCAGCGAATCGCATCAGAAGAGGCACCTCTGGCTCATCGGTGATCAAGGCGTCGGCCCGGGGAAGCCCTCTGGTGGGATAGGCCCCGGTGCCCCGGTCGCCGCGCCACACCTGTTTTATGTCGAGGCCATGGACCTGGAACGTGCTCGTCAGGGATCCCATCTCCAGGCCCAGTTGCGCGCAGGCCCGCTGGCGGTTGGCGATGACGCACTCCATCCGGTCGCCCACGGCATAGCTGAGGTTCAGGGTGGCATAGGGCGGCGCGCTCACGCCCCCGATCCGGGTGAAGACTGCATGGAGCAGGCCCGGGTAGGTTTCCAGGTTGGAGAAGGTCAGGTAGGGAAGCTGCCCATGATTATGCCGGTTCAATTCGGTTACCCCCCTGTCTCGCTGTACCCAGCCGGTACTCCCGGCGCAAGAAGTCAATGGGGACCCCGCTGTCCACCACTGCCCAGGGGAGGACCTCGTCCTCTGGACGGTGGCGGTAGAGGTAAAAATCCGGGCAGAGCCCCGACTCCGCCCAGGCCCGGGCCCAGGCAGCCAGAGAATTGGCAGTCATCTTGAGGAGCACCTGACCCACGCGCCGGTCTCCTCGGGCCAGTACGCCCTGTACCGCCGACCAGGCCGGGCTCTCGGCCTTCGTGGCGATGCCCCGACGCCTCAGGCTCTGCCGCAAGGTCTCCAGCCTCTCCTCCAGCACCGGCAGCGCAGCCATGGGGGCCCATTGGAAGGCGGTCTGGGCCTTGGGCACGAAGGGCGCCACGCTCGCCACGACCTGGCTTCCGGAGCGCTCCATGACTTCTTGGGCCAGGTTGGCTATGGCCTCCACGTCAGAGGGTTCTTCTCCGGGGAGGCCGATCATGAAGTACAGCTTCAGTTGTCTCACCCCGAACCGGGCGCACAGCTCCGCCGCCTGGATCACCTGCGCATCGCTTACGCCCTTGTGGATGGCCTGTCTCAGCCTCTCCGACCCGGCCTCGGGTGCCAGGGCCAGGGTCCTGGCACCGCTCTCCACCAGCGATTTCACCAGGGTTTCAGAGAGGCTGTCTACACGCAAAGAGGAAACGGCGATCTTCGCCCCCATTTGCCGCAGGCCGGAGGCCAGTTCATCCATGCGCGAGTAGTCCGAGGCCGCCGCCCCCACCAGCCCGATGCGTTTTCGAAATTCCAGCCCTTCCCGAGCCTGGGTCAGAAGCCTTTCCAAAGGCCGTTCTCGCAGGGGCCGGAAGCAGTATCCCGCCAGGCAAAAACGGCAGCCTCGGGCACAGCCCCGGGACACCTCCATGAGGTACATGTCGCCGAACTCCGTGTCCGGGGTCAGGATTGCCGAGGCGGTGGCGAATTCCTGCAGGTCATGGGCCCATTGGCGACGGACAGGGGAGAAGGGAGAGGGGGAAGTTGATGATGATCCAAGGCGGCAGACCGTACCGTCGGGGTGATACGACACCTCGGTGAGGACGGGAACGTACAAGCCTGGCACCAAAGCAAGTCTTCGCAGGCAGTCATCGCGAGGGGATGCGATCTTATCGCGCAGGGCCTCCAGGAGCGCCGGCACCATGGGCTCAGCCTCGCCGACGGCGATGGCATCGCAGATGGCCGCCAGGGGCTCCGGGTTGGCGGTGAGGCAGGCGCCGCCGGCGATGACCAGGGGATGAGACTCGTCTCGCTCCTGGGCCACCGGCGGTATCCCGGCGGCCCGGAGAGCGGCTATGACGTTGAAATAATCCAGCTCGTAGCTCACCGAGAAGGCGATGACCGCGAAATCCCCCAAAGGCCGCCCCGATTCCAGCGAAAGAAGGCCCCTGGCCCCCCTCCCGTCACCCGTCACTGGTCTCCTATCACTGACAAAAGCCCTCTCACACACCACGTCTGGATAGGCATTGAACAGCGAGTAAACCGTCTGAAAGCCCAGGCTGGACATGCCCACGTAGTACCTATTGGGATAGACCAAGGCGATGGCCAGCTTGCCACCCCAGTCTTTGAAGATCGTCCCCCGCTCCCTGGCCAGCCTTCGCTCGGCCGTTCTCACCTGCTCCCGGGTCAACCAGCGTCCTCCCCGCTCGTTCGCCACTCGAACCCGATTATACCATACTGAGTACGAGAACGAGAGGAAAATCAACTGGGACAAGGTGTCCATCCCTCTCACCGCTCAGGGGTTCGTCATCCTCGGGATATGCCCAGTGAAGGGGATCGACATCGAAGGCGATGTGGAGGGATCTCTTGAAATTGATCGCCTTTCTCAAGGAGGGCCGGCTTTCCGATAAGGCGGATGGGGCTAAACCGGGTGCTATGGGCGGTGGCTACACCTCCCTGCACCTTTACCGGCTGCCCCAGCGCACCAAAGACGTCAGGGCACTCCTGGCATTAGGGAGCGGCAGCGACCGGTTTACGTTCCGCCGCGATTTCGCCCGTGGTGAGGTGATGGTGGAGCCGCCTCTCGACACGGCCTTAATTGCCCTGGGCTACCCCAACTGGGAGCCCGAGCTCTATTTCAAGTACTCAGCGGTATACCATCTAGTAGTCTGTCCCATAATTGGCGATATTTATTAAGAGATAAGTACCTTCCCTT
>DYIS01000132.1 GCA_020723545.1 Ktedonobacter racemifer | reverse complement strand
GTCGTGAGCAAGGCCGACATGCCCACCACGTCTGCCTTTCTTTCCACGGCGGCCTCCACATAGCGCTGGGGCGATACATCTACCCCCAAATCGGCGACTTCGAAGCCTCCCCCTTCCAGCATCGTGCCTACCAAGCTCTTGCCGATGTCGTGGACGTCGCCCTGGACGGTGCCCAGCACCACGCGCCCCAGGGTGGGGGAATCGCTGGCCGAGAGGAGGGGTTTCAGGATGTCGAGCCCCGCATGCATGGCACGGGCAGAGATGAGGACCTCCGGGATAAACATATCCCCCTCCTTGAAACGCCTACCCACCACATCCATGCCGGGGATCAGCCCCTTGTCGATGATCTCCTTGGGAGGGACCCCCTCCGCCAGGGCCTTTTTCGTTCCTTCTGCGACTTTGGAGATGTCCCCTTCGATGATGGCTTTGCAAAGTTCCGCAAAGTCAGCCATTTTCACAACCTCCACTTTGTCTTCTGCCCTTGGGGCAAATGGCCACACAGAGGCCACAGAGAGCGGCCTCTATTCCTGTCCGTTCCTGCATCAACCTCCGGCCTGTGTTGCGGCAAGCATGGGCGTCGAAGAACTCTTCCCGCCACATGCCCAGTCGCCATTCCCGCCCGCTGATGGCCTGCCCCGGACAGGCAGTCACACAGACCATGCAGGTCCCGCATTCGCCCTCTACTATCGGTGTTCCTACTTCCAGCGGCATATCCGTAAAGACCGTCACCAGCCGGATACGCGGCCCCAGGTCGTAGGAGATGAGCAAGGCGCACTTGCCGATCCAGCCCAGCCCCGCCCGCGTGGCCGCCGTCTTGTGCTGGAAGCCAACGCGCAAGGTCTGGGGATAATTGCCGCCCATGGCGCTATCCTGGATAGTGGCGCGAAAGTATTCAGCACGATGGCCAGTGGCTCGGATCAGTTGGACGGTCTTGCCCGCGATCTCGTTCAGGAGGGCGTTGACTCGCTCGTACTCGGCATAGTATTCCTTTGTAGGCCCCTCAAGGATGCCGTCCACGATCTCCGGTGACAGGCGCACGGCGATGGAGACGGCCTGGGGCAGGTCAGCGAAAGGTTCCTGGGCCAGGCCCCGCATGTCGGCGAAGCCGACCAGGGAGGCGTCGAAGCCGATGATCTCCTTCCGCAGGGTCACAGAGTCCACGCTATCCTCCTGTGGAGAGCGATTTTTCCTGAACCAGGAGCATAGGCACCATAGCCAAGAGGGCCACCAGAGCAGCCGCCTGCCAACCCAAGCTGTAGGAGCCAGTGAGGTCCACCAGGGAGCCGAAGAGCAGGGGGCCACTGATGATGCCCAGGTAGCCGAGCCCCACGCTCAGGCCAGCGGCCGTGCCTGCCGCCTTCTGGCCAGCCAGCTCCGTGACCAGGGTCAGTTGTATTCCGGCCCATCCCAGGGCCGAGAAGCCGAAGATCATGGCGATTAGGAAGATTATCCAGGGCAAGGTCTGGGCCGAGGCGAGGCTCAAAAGCCACGTCGTCACCGCAGCCAGAAATGCCGCCACAGCGAGGATCCCCCGCCTCCATCCCTTGCAGAGACGATCGCTGAACAGGCCCCACCCCAACCGGCCGCCGACGCCGCCCATTTGGCCCAAAGCTAAGCACAGTCCTGCCACGGTGACCGTCCAGGCCAGCCGCTCGGTCAGGTACAAGACCATGTAGGACACAAAGCAGAATTGCACCATCAACAGCAGGATGGATGTCCCGCTGATCAGGAGGACGTTGCGGTCAGTGAGCACCTGGCGCCAGCCTCGCTCCGGACCCACTGGGTCTGGGGTGGGTTCGGCGGCAACCATAAGGTCTCGGTAGGCCCAAAGTGGCACACTGGCCGAAGCGAGGACCACCAGCCCCACCAGAACCAATGCCTGTTGCCAAGAAGAGATCATCGCCAGGGTCGGCAGAATGGCGGCGACGAGAGCAGCCCCCAGGGTTACGCCGGTCTGTTTAATGCCCATAGCCGTGGCCCGGCTGTCCTCTGGGGCCCAAGTTATCACAGCTTTGGTCATGGCCGGGCTGGCCAGACCCTGGCCCACGCCCGCGATGAAGGTACAAAGGAGTAACTGGGGGAAGGAGCGCGCTTGCGACATGGCCACCACGAAGGAGCCCAGCACTAACTGAGCAACGGCCAGCACCCGCCGGGACCCCAGCCGATCCACCAGCCAGCCTCCGGGCAGGGAGACAAGCATGGCTCCCAAGAAGAGCGCGGACACAAAGGTGCCCACCTGCATGCGCGAGAGGTGCAGGTCAGCTTGCAGGAAAGGGGCGAGGGGAGGGATGGCGAAGTTGCCCATGGCTATTGCGACCTGGACCAGCGTGACGACGGCTACCATGCGGTAGCGTTGATTGCTGTCCACATGGGCACTCGCCGCGGTAGGCCTCTCTTCGGACGCTGGCGTCAAATCCCTACTACCTCAGCACGTGGGATAGAGCAGGGTATGGAGCTTCCCTTGGAGGGAAGCTCCATACCTTTTAGCAGCTAACTGGTCACTTCCTCAGCTTGGCGTAGTACATGAGGAGTATGTTGTCGATCCAGGGCTCCCAGTCCAGCCTGTTGCTTACTCCAAAGATATGGCTCTGCTGCCAGGCCTTTATCACCGGGGCCTCTTCGTACAGTAACTCTTGAAGCTTCCAGTACAACTCCTTCCGCTTCTCCGGATCCATAGTGGCCCGGGCCTCGTCCAGAAGCTTGTCGACCTCTTTGTTGCTGTAGATGGAAAGGGCTGACCCTGTATGGGCCCAGTACGTCATAATGTCACCGTCGAAGAGACCAGCGCCACCCCAAGCGACGATATAGGCAGGGAGCAGTTGCTTGAGCCTCCACTTCGTGGCGTATACGCTTTGCTCCCACACCTGTACGCTGGCGATGATACCGACCTTCTCCAGTTGTGCGGCCATGGCCTGGGCGATCTCAATGTCATTGAGATAGCGGCGGTTGGGGCAGTGGATAGTCATCTCAAAGCCCTTGGGGTAGCCGGCTTCGGCCAGCAGCTTCTTGGCCTTTTCAGGATCGTATGGGTAGTATTCTGGGAGTTTAGGGTTCTTCCCGAAGGCCTCCTTCTCTAGAGGCAACCCCAGAACGGAACCGTGTCCCTTCAAAACCGCCTTGATGATCGTATCCAAGTCAATAGCGTGGTTTATGGCCTGGCGGACCCTCTTGTCCGTCCAGGGGCCAGGCTGGACGTAGTTCGTGATCTTCGTCATGATCATGAAGGCCCCAAAAGTGGTTTCCTTAACCTTCGCCACGCCACTGGCCTCGATCCTGGGGATCTGCTCCGGCGTGACATTGATGATCAGATCCGCTTGGCCAGCCAAGAGGGCGGCGAGACGGGTGGCAGGCTCGGGGACCGGCTTAAAGACCAGGTATTTGAAGGCCGGGGGGCCAAGGAAGTAGTCGGTGTTAGCCTCTAGCTTGATGTACTCGTCCTTCTTCCACTCCACGAACTTAAAGGGACCGGTTCCCACCGGGTTGGTGGCGAAGTAGGCGTCACCCTTCTCCTTAGTATACTTAGGGGGCACGATGGCGACATTACCGCCGCAATGACCAGAGGTCATCCGTACTGGTAAGAGGGGGAAGGGCTCCTTGGTCACCACATTGACCGTGTATTCATCAATGATATCCACGTGGTCAATGAGCGCCACAACGCCCCGCCCTGGGGCTGCGGTTTTCGGGTCAACGAAGCGCTCCAGGCTGAACTTCACCGCCTCGGCATTGAGGGGTTCGCCATTGTGGAACTTGACACCCTTGCGCAGCTTGAACTCCCAGACAGTATCCTTCACCAGCTTGAAGGACTCCGCCAGATGGGGCTTGATCTCCAATGTTTTCATGTCGCGTCGCAACAGGGTGTCGAAGATATTGCGGTCAGGCTCGTGGGCGTTCATGTCGCAGTGCTTGTGCCAATCCAATGTGCTAGCCTCCCCTGGTTGAAGGATAACGACCGTCTCAGGGGGCAGTGCCGGGGTCGGCGTAGGCGGTACAGGGGTAGGTGGCACGGGTGTGGGCGGCACCGGCATGGCCGGCACCTTGGTGGGCGTGGGGGTAGGGCCACAGGCGGCCCCCAGCAGGAGCATCGCTGCCAGGACCACGATAACCCCCAGGTTTAACCAGGTTATATTCCTAGACATCTCCTTACCTCCTCACAAGGAACCTCTTAATTCAGCTTGCTGATGGGCCTCGCCAGGGCCCTCAGCCAAGCACACACTGACCAAGTTATCGCTGCCTATAGATCGCCCTCCTTTCATTGCTGTTGTAGCGTCCTTCGCATCTGCACATACGGATCGAGGACATCTCGCAGGTAATCGCCCAAGAGATTGATGGCCAGGACAGTGAGGAAAATGGCTATGCCGGGAAAGACAGCCAACCACCAGGATGTATCCACAAAGCGCCTGCCATCGGCCAACATCGCACCCCAGGACGGGATATGAAGCGGCACCCCTAATCCCAGGAAGCTGAGCCCTGCCTCCGTGATAATCGTGCTGGCCACACCGAAAGTAGCGATCACAATGATGGAGGCACTCACGTTGGGCAATATATGTCTCAGTACGATACGTATGCTAGAGGCCCCTATGGTTCTAGCTGCCTCAACGTATGCCCTCTCTCGCACGGACAGTGTCTCCCCGCGTACCACCCGGGCGTAGATCACCCAGTTAGCGATCCCTACCACAAGGATGATGTTATGGATGCTATTGCCCAGCACACCGATAACAGCAATGGCCAAGAGGATGAAAGGGAAAGCGAGTTGGATATCGGCAACGCGCATTAGAATATCATCTACGAGGCCACCTCGATATCCAGCCAGCAAGCCGAGAGTAACACCTATGAGGCCAGAGATGAAGACGGCGGTGAGTCCAATGATCACCGATGTCCTGGCGCTGTAGATCACCCGGCTATGGATGTCCCGACCTAGCTGGTCGGTGCCCAGTATAAACATATGGGACTGCGGGTTGCCTGTCCTGGAGAAGGGAGGCATCAGGGCATATTGCAGGAATTGCTCGTTAGGCTTATACGGGGCCCATCGATCCGGTACCACGGCAAAGAGCACAATGACGATCACGATCAGTAAGCCAATGGTGGCCTTGGGCGAGCGCAAGACGAAGCCTAGTGCCCCCCAGATCCCCCTCATATCCTGCTTAAGGACCCTGTTCAAGCTATTGGTCATAGATAGAGAGCTCCAACGGTATGTACTGGTCTATCCCAGCGATCACTTGAGGCGAACGCGAGGATCAAGCACAACGTAGAATATGTCTGTTACAATATTCACGACGACAAACATGGTAGCCACAACGAATACTACAGCTTGGACCATAGGAATATCCTTGTTGACGACGGCCTCAACGGCCAGCCGCCCCACGCCGGGATAGGCGAAAACTGTCTCGGTGATGATAGCACCACTCAGTAGCGAACCCATTTCGAGGCCTATCACGGTCACGACGGGAATGGCTGCGTTCTTCAAAGCGTGTCTGAGAATGACTATCTGCTCAGCCAAGCCCTTGGCGCGCGCGGTTCTCATATAATCTTGCCCTAAGACCTCCAGCATGCTTGATCTAGTCAGGCGGGCTGTCCTGGCCATGGCCCAAGCGCCCAGGGTTACAGCGGGCAAGATGAGCGACCGCCACTCCATCCGGCCGTAGACAGGGAGGAGGTGCCACTGAACGGCGAAGATCAGAATGAGCATGATCCCCAGCCAAAAGGTAGGGATGCACTGCCCCGCCATGGCAATGATCATGCAGACGGTATCCAGCAAAGAATCTTTCTTCACGGCCGAGATGATGCCCAAGGGCAGGGCGAAGGCCATAGCGAAGGCCATGGCGGCCAGAGCCAACTGGATGGTCGCTGGCAGTTTTTCCAAGACCAGCGGCAGAGTCGGTCGCTGGTGACGCAGGGAGAGCCCGAAATCGCCACTGATCGCACCGGAGAGGAAACGCCAGTATTGCTCATACAATGGGCGGTCGAACCCCATAGCGTGCTGGAGCAATTCATAATCGGCCTTCGTTCCCTCTGGCCCCATATATAGGGCCGTGGGATCCCCTGTCAGGTAGACCACCAGGAAAGTGACCACGGACACGCCCAGGAGGACCACGACGGCCCACAAGAGCCTCCTGACTATGTATCTGGTCAAGGCTCAAGACCTCCTGGCTTGCCTAATATGACTCTAGCAACTCCAAGCACTGTCTACAGCGCATACAGGTTTGCTTAAGGGTGAGCTCATGCGTCCAAAGACTTCCCCATCTGCCTACGCCCGCCGGGCATAGTGGCGTAACTTCTCCTCGTCGAGCTTAACCCCTAGCCCAGGCCCCTGGGGGACAAGGATCTGACCTTGCTCGTACCGGACGGGCTCCTCGGCAATATCGTCGGTGAGAAAGAGGGGGCCCAACAGCTCAGAGCCCAGGTTCACTGCCCGGGTGGAAGCAGCAAAGTGCAAGGCAGCAGCGCAGCCTAAGCTGGTCTCCAGCATGGTGCTGATCACGCAGGAGAGACCCGCCGCCTCGCCGATGGCGGCCATTTTCTTAGAAGCCAAGATACCTCCCGCCTTAGCCAGCTTCAGGCAGAAGGCGTGGGCTGCCTCCTTCCGTACCAGGGCCAGGGCCTCCTCCGGGGTGTAGAGGCTCTCATCGGCCATGATGGGGATGGGAGAAGACCTCACCAGTCGGGCCATAGCCTCCAGGTGCCAGCGAGGGACAGGCTGCTCTATATACTCCACCCCCAGGGCGGCCAAGCGAGGGATGACCTTGGCGGCGGTAGCCTCGTCCCAGCCGCCATTAGCATCTGCTCGCAATCTCGCCCTCCCCTTCACAGCCCGGGCAATGTCATCTACGGCCTGTAGCTCCTGCTCTGGATCGCCCTCGGCAACCTTGAGCTTGAAGATGGTAATTCCCCTAGCCAGCCAAGCCTCGGCCTCGGCGATGGCGGCAGGTACATCGTCCACGTTCAAGAGCCAAGCGACAGGGAGCCGGTCACGATAGAGGCCCCCTAGTACTACAACCGTACTTAATGGTTTTGCCACTACATGTTGTATCGGAGACTTGGCTCGAACCACAATATATGGGGTTGTTTGGCCTAAGTGAGGTTGTAGTACTAGGAGAACTCTGAAAAACCCCTCGTGCAGGGGGA
>DYIS01000131.1 GCA_020723545.1 Ktedonobacter racemifer | reverse complement strand
TCGCCTGCTCGGGTGCTGGCTCACTATGTGTCTGGATGAATTATGCAAGGGTCTCCAGTAAAGAAACTGGCGCTAATTCTTTGCTAATGAGAAGACTCTGCCATTCACAGCTTGCGCCGCAGGATCTCGTTGGCCAGGGCCGGGCTGGCGCGGCCCCTGGTGGCCTTCATCACCTGGCCCACCAGGAAGGTTAGGGCCTGCTCCTTGCCCGCCCGAAAATCGGCCACCGCCCGGGGATTCGTGGCCATGACCTCCTCTACGATGCTCTCGATCTGCGACGCATCACTGATCTGAATGAGCCCCTGGGCAGCGACGATCTCTTCGGGCCCCTTGCCGGCCTTGAACATCTCCTCGAACACCGTCTTGGCCAGCTTACTGGATATGACGCCGTCGTCCAGGAGCTTCAGCATCTGGGCGAGACTGTCCGGCGTCACCGGGCAGGCCTCGATGGTGGTATTCGTGGAGTTCAACAGTTGCAACAGATCCCTGGTGATCCAGTTAGCGACCGCCTTGGCGTTAGGATGCCTGGCCGCGCAGGCCTCGAAGTACTCTGCCAGGGCCTTCTCGCCAGTGAGGATGCCGGCATCGTAAGGGGTTATGCCGTACTGGGCCACCAGGCGCTGGCGCTTGGCGTCGGGCAGTTCCGGGAGCCTGGCGCGGAGGGACTCTATCCACTCCCGGCTCAGCACCAGGGGCGGCAGGTCGGGCTCAGGGAAATAACGGTAATCGTCGGCCTCCTCCTTGCTCCTTTGAACCACGGTGACGTTGCCCGCGTCGTCCCAGCCCATGGTTTCCTGCTTTACCTGGCCTCCTGCCTCGAGAAGCCTCGCTTGGCGGTCCATCTCATACTGCAGTGACTTAAGGACGGCGCGAAAGCTATTGAGGTTTTTGACCTCCACCTTGGTGCCGTACTTGTCGCTGCCTTTGGGCCTCAGGGAGATGTTGGCCTCGAAGCGCATGGCCCCCGTTTCCATGTCGCCGCTGCAGACACCCAGGTAGCGCAGGATGGCGCGCAGCTTGATGATGTACTGGCGCACTTCGTCCACTGAGGCGAAGTCATGCTCGGTGACGATCTCCATCAGGGGCACGCCGGCCCGATTAAAGTCAATGAGGCTGTAGGTCTCACCCTGGTTGGCCACGTGGAAAAGCTTGGCGGTGTCCTCCTCCAGGTGCACCCGGCGGATGCGGATGCGCTTGGGCCCGCCCGGGCTGTCCACGGCCAGCCAGCCGTTCTGTGACAGGGGCAGGTCGTACTGGGAGATCTGGTAGCCCTTAGGTAGGTCTGGGTAATGGTAGTTCTTACGGTCGAACTTGGCGTGTTCGGGAAACGAGCAGTTCAGGGCCAGAGCGGTCATGACCGTGTATTCTACCGCCCGGCGGTTGATGACCGGGAGGACACCGGGGAGGCCCAGGCACACCGGGCAGACCAGGGTGTTGGGCGGCGCCGCGGCGTAATCGGCCCGGCAGCGGCAGAACATTTTAGATTCGGTTAGAAGCTGGGCGTGGGTCTCCAGCCCGATGATCGGCTCGTATTCCATGAACTTTTACAACAGAGATTCCAGCGGGCGATATTCCATCCCGAAGGCATCGGCCACGGCCTTGTAGGTGACGTGCCCGGTGTAGACGTTGACGCCCTTGGCCAGGGCCGGATTGGCCTTCACTGCGTTCACAAAGCCCAGATTCGCCAGCTTCAGGGCGTAGGGCAGGGTGACGTTGCTCAGGGCATAGGTGGAGGTTCGCGGCACCGCCCCGGGCATGTTGGTGACGCAGTAATGGACGACGCCATCCACGGTATAGGTGGGAGCGCTGTGGGCGGTGGGATGGCAGGTCTCCACGCAGCCTCCCTGGTCCACCGCCACGTCCACCACGACGGACCCCGTCTTCATGGTCTTGACCATCTCCCTGGTGACCAGGTGAGGGGCCTTGGCTCCGGGCACCAGCACCGCCCCAATCACCAGGTCGGCATAGCTCACTGCCTGGGCGATGTTCAGGGGGTTGGACATCAGGGTCACCAGCCTCCCGTGGAGCACCTCGCTCAGGTAACGCAAGCGCTCAGCGTTCTTATCGATGATGGTCACCTGGGCGCCCATGCCCAGGGCTATCTGGGCGGCGTTGATGCCCACGGTGCCTCCCCCGATGATCACCACGTTGCAAGGGCTCACCCCTGGCACACCGCCCAGAAGCTTGCCCCGGCCGCCGTTCATTTTCTCCAGATAGTGAGCGCCGACCTGCACTGCCATGCGGCCGGCCACCTCGCTCATGGGGGTCAGGAGCGGCAGGGTGCCGTCGGACAACTGCACGGTCTCGTAGGCCACGGCGGTAACCTTTTTCCTCACAAGTTCGCGAGTCAGCTCCTCCATGGCCGCCAGGTGCAGGTAGGTGAACAGGATCAGCCCCGGCCGGAGGAGCTCGTATTCCGGGGGCAGGGGTTCCTTGACCTTTAGCACCATGTCTGTTTTAGTGAAGGCCTCGGCATGGGTGGGGGCGATGGCCGCACCTACCTGAGCGTACTCGGCATCGGTGAAGCCGCTGCCCTCCCCGGCGCCGGTCTCCACCAGAACGTGGTGGCCGGCCTTGACCAGTATCTCAATCCCCGCCGGCGTGGCTGCCACCCGGTATTCGTTGTCCTTGATCTCTCTTGGGACACCGATGTTCATCGTCTCTCCTCCTCGAGCATTCGGCCAGCCCTGGCTCTTTATTTAAAGAAATGCTACTTCATGAACCAGCAGTCCTGGCTCTCATCGTACCAGATGAGGAACGTCGCTCCTTCGTCGGCCAGCACCTGAAAATACGCCTTGCCGGGCTCCAGCCAGGCCCGGGCTATCTCCTTGACCTTCCATTCCCGGTTCTGCCACCAGAGGGCCTGGGGCTCCTGGGGGTACTTATAACCCGAGTAACATTTGACTATGATCCGGTTCGCCCAGTCCTCGTTATCGTCTTCCATTTGCGGCGACATTTGGCCCTAGATCCTGGGCCGCTGCCGGTGCCAGGTAGTGGCCTGCTCATAAGCGTAGGCCACGCGTAGGAGCAGGTCCTCGGCGAAAGGCGGCCCCAAGATCTGCAAGCCCACCGGCAGGCCGTCCACGAAACCACAGGGGATGGATATCGCGGGGATGCCGGCCAGGTTGGCAGTAAGGGTACATACGTCTGACAGGTACATGGCCAGGGGATCGCCGGTCTTGTCCCCCAGCCTGAAGGCCACCGTGGGCGAGGTGGGGACCACCAGGGCCTGGAAATCCTTGAAGGCCTGGTCGAAGTCCTGCTTGATCAGGGTGCGGACCTTCTGGGCCTTGAGATAATAGGCGTCGTAATAGCCGGCGGAGAGGGCATAGGTGCCCAGCATGATGCGCCGTTTCACCTCCGGCCCGAAGCCATGGCCCCGGGTCCGGGCATAGGCGTCCCATAGGTCCTCGGCCTTCTGGTCTGAGTAGCCATACTTCACCCCGTCATAGCGGGCCAGGTTGGCCGAGGCCTCGGCGGGGGCGATCAGGTAATACGCCGGCAGGGAATACCCGGTGTGAGGCATGTTAACCTCGCGCAGCTCGGCCCCCAGTTCCGAGAGCTTGTCCAGGGCCTGCCGGAGCACGGCGGCTACCTCTGGCTGCATACCCTCCACGAAGTACTCCTTCGGCACCCCCAGCCGCAAGCCACGGAGGCCTCCCTGCAGTCCTCGATGATAGTCCGGCACCGGCGTATCTACGGAGGTGGAGTCGTTTGGATCGTAGCCCGCTATGACCTGTAAGGCCAGGGCACAGTCGGTCACGTCCTTGGCCAGGACCCCGACCTGATCCAGGGAGGAGGCGAAGGCCACCAGGCCATACCGGGACACCCGGCCGTAGGTGGGCTTCAGGCCCACCAGGCCGCAAAAACTGGCGGGCAGGCGCACACTCCCGCCGGTGTCAGTGCCCAGGGCATAGAAGGCTCCACCGCTGGATACCGAGGCCGCGGAACCGCCGCTGGAGCCTCCCGGCACCCTATCGGCGGCCCAGGGATTGACGGTGGGATAGAAGGCCGAGTTCTCGGTGGAGGAGCCCATGGCGAACTCGTCCATGTTGGTTTTGCCCACGAACACCGCCCCCGCGGCCCGCAAACGCTCCACTACTATGGCATCGTAGGGCGGGATGAAGTTCTCCAGCATGCGCGAGGCACAAGTGGTGCGAATCCCCTTGGTGCAGATGATGTCCTTAAGGGCCATGGGGATGCCGGTGAGCGGAGAGGGGGGCTCAGCCCGACCGGCCAGGAGTGCATCGGCTTGGTGCGCCTGCTCCAGGGCCAGCTCCGGGGTCAAAGTGACAAAGGCCTTCACCTTGGCCTCAACCGCTTCTATCCTCCCCAGGACCGCCTTGGTGAGCTCGGTAGAGGAGATCAGGTGCTGCCTCAAAAGATCGCTGGCCTCATGTAGGGTCAGTTCGAATAGTTCCACGTCGGTCCGAGTGAATGGCGAATTGCGCCTGCTACTTGCTACCTGCTACTGGTTATTATCTGATATCCGTAAACCCATCGGGCTGCCGGTCCAGCCACCAGAGCCTGACGTGGGTGGCCGCAGCCCTGACCATGATCTGGAGGTATCCCTCCCTGGCCCGGCGGGCGGAGGCGCGCATGAGCGTGCGCTGATCGTAGACCAGCTTGGTGACCATGCGCAGGCGCAAGGCCAGGTCGGTGTCCTCGCCTCCCAGGAGCGACGTTCGAAAGCCACCCACCCTCAAGAATGGCTCTCGCCGTACGGCGAAGTTATTCCCGGAGAAGCCTCCAAAGCCCAGGAGCATGGTGAAGCGAATGAAGTTATTGTTGACATAACGAAACCACCAGCGCACGAGCCCATTGCCGTCGTAGAGGTGAACCGGCCCGGTCATGCCCCCGACCTGGGGGTTCTGCTGAAAGACATCGGCCATGTTCTGGAGCCAGTCCGGAGGGGCGTCCACGTCTCCGTCGGTGCTGGCAATGATCTCGCCCCGGGCCGCCTCAAACCCCGTCTGCCGTGCCCTGGCTACCCCCTTGCCATCCTCGGGCACCACGATGGCGCCATAGCGCCGGGCGATCTCAGCAGTGGCATCGGTGCTGCAATTGTCCACGACTATGATCTCATATTCGGAGGCGGGGTACCGTTGTGCGCGTAGGGACTCCAGGGCCCGGGCCAGGTACTTCTCCTCGTTGTGGGCCGGGATGACGACGGATATGAACACGACGTGCTCTCTTAAAAAGAAATCAGTCCAGGATGGCGCGGACCCGGAAACAATCCTGCTCCCTCTGTGGAGCATTGGCCAGGACCTCTTCCCGGGGAAGGGACGGTCCGGCCTGGTCAGGGCGCATGACGTTCTCCAGGGGCACCACCATGGCCGTGGCCGGGATGGCCTGGGTATCGAGTTCCTGCAGAACCTCGGCGTACTCTAATATGGCTGAGAGTTGCTCCCGGAAACGCTCCAGCTCCTCCGGCTCCAAGGCCAGTCGTGCCAGGTGGGCCACGTGTCGGACTTGATCAACCGTGAGTTTCATGGGTAGATCCGATACAACATCCTGGGGAAGGGAATGACCTCCCTCAGGTGGTCGATGCCACAGATCCAGGCTACCACGCGCTCAATGCCCATGCCGAATCCGCTGTGGGGAACAGAGCCATACCTCCTCAGGTCCAGGTACCACTCGAAGGCCTCGCGTGGCAGGTTATTCTCGGCGATGCGCCTCTCCAGGAGAGCCAGGTCGTGGATGCGCTGGCTGCCGCCGATGATCTCGCCGTAGCCCTCCGGGGCCAGGAGGTCCGAGGCCAACACCACCTGTGGGCGGTCCGGATCGGGCTGCATGTAAAAGGCCTTGCACCGGGCCGGGTAGTGGGTGACGAAGACCGGTTTGGGGAATTGCTCCGCCAGGAGGGTCTCCTCATCCCCTCCGAAATCATCGCCCCAGTTGATCTCTTTGCCGTGCTGATGCAAGATGTCCAGCGCCTGGTCATAGGTGATCCGGGGAAACGGCGGCTGCACGTTCGCCAGAGGCGAAGTGTCGCGTTCCAGGATGGCCAGCTCCTCCCGGCACTGGGCCACGACGCTCTGCACGATGTAACTGACGAAGCTCTCCTCCAGTTGTATGAGATCCTCGAACGTATAATAGGCCGCCTCGGGCTCGATCATCCAGAACTCCATCAGGTGCCGCCGCGTCTTGGACTTCTCGGCCCGAAACGTGGGGCCAAAGCAGTACACCTTGCCGAAGGCCATGGCCGCAGCCTCGTTGTAGAGCTGCCCGCTCTGGCTCAGGTAGGCCTTCTCCCCGAAATAGTCGGTCTCGAAAAGGGTGCTGGTGCCCTCGCAGGCGGCAGGAGTGAGGATGGGAGCGTCCACCAGGAGGAAACCCTGCTGATCCAGATAGTCCCGGCAAGCCTTGATCACCTGAGCCCGCACCCTCAGGACGGCGTGCTGGCGGGAGGAGCGCAGCCAGAGGTGGCGGTGCTCCATCAGGAAGCCTACCCCGTGTTCCTTGGGGGCAATGGGATAGTCCTGGGCGATCTGGACGATCTGCAAATCCTTGACCAGGAGCTCGTAGCCACCCGGCGCCCGGTCGTCTTTGCGAACGGTGCCGGTGACCACCAGGGAGGATTCCTGGGTGAGCTCCTCCCCGTGCTGGAAGACCTCGGCCGGGACCTCGGGCTTGAAGATCACCGCCTGGATTATCCCGGTGCCGTCCCGCACCAGGAGAAACTGGATCTTGCCGCTGGAGCGCTTATTGTAGAGCCAGCCGCGGATGGTGGTCTCCTGGTCCACGTACGCGCTGGCCTCGCTGACGTAGATGTTCGGCACGGCGTTGCGCCTCGCTTTGGGCTCACAAAAATGCGGGGGTTAGAGGCACGCCAGGCCCTACTGCCCCGCCAGCCCTATTCTACACTGGAAAGCGGGCCTAGTCAAGGAGGCTGGGTAGAGTGATTGAGAAGGCCGGCTTCAAAACGCCGGCATTGCCCAAGACTACAGACGCTAGAAAGGCCACGTTGGCTGCGGAGGCGGTGGAGGCGGGGGTGGTGGCAACGTCGGTTCGGGCGTGGGTGGCAGCGCCGGCTGGGTAGGTGTTGCTGGCAAGGTCGGGAAGGTGGGGGTGGGCGGCGCCGTAGGCGTGGGTGCCAGGGTGGGAGTCTCGTAAGGCGTCAGCGTG
>DYIS01000130.1 GCA_020723545.1 Ktedonobacter racemifer | reverse complement strand
CGTGAACCTGTCGCTGTGGCAGGTCTTGCACTTCTCCGCGCCCACATAGGTGGCCTTGTCGCTGGGCAGAGCAGGCCCGGCGGCGGTGGGCGTAGCCTGAGGTGGCACGGGGGTGGCAGTAGCCGGTGGTTTGGTGGGCGGGACCGCGGTGGCCGTGGGTTTTGGCGAGAGGTCGCAGCCCACCAGGGCGTACAGGAGGGCCAGGAGGACGATGGTGAGACCGAGGAGGACAACTGGCTTTCTGAGAACGCTATGCGCTTTTATACCACCTCCTGAAATTAATTCACTATCTTTGCAGTTTTGCCCTTATGGTCAACCAAATGCGGTTTTCGTTACTACATCTTGTAGGTCGCACCATCGGGACATCAACATGTAGTAGGCTTTCAAAAAGTGCAAAGATAGTGTTAATTATTATGCTTCTTCCACTCTGCATCAAAAGCATAGAGTTAGTTCGTTAGAGAAACAAGAGGCAACGCCTAGCCAATTAAGCCGGAATATCACAAGGTTTTTATAGCAAATTTTAGCACAAAAGTCAATACATATGGCACAGAATTGAGTCTATTTTTTCAATCTCTTCGGTGAGTTAGCGCCTGAAGAAGATGAGCAGGCGAGCCACGAAGAAGGCGATGAGGATGGCACAGGCCGCCCGGAAGATCTGGACCGGCACGCCCAGGACCAACACTGGCTGGCCCGAGGGAACGAACATGAGCCCGGCGAAGATGGCATATGCCCCAAAGCCAAAGGCTACGAAAAGCGCATGGCGCCTGGGCTGCTCCAACCCGATGAGACTGAACTTGTGGGACAGGTTGACGAAGGCCACACAGGCCAGACCGGCGCCGGTGAAGCCCAGGGCATACCGGGCAGCCAGTTCCCCCAGTCGAATGTCCTCAAGCGCATAGTAAATGATCACCGCGTAGGCGATCACCAATAGCGGCGACACATAGACCTGCCATCGCCGCCGCTCCTCGATCCTGGCGGAGGTCAGCACCTCAAAAGCGAAGTACAAAAGGGACTGAAATGATCCCACCAGGAGTCCCAGCTTCAGCACCGCCAGCCCCACCACCGGGGGCTTCGGCGACATCACCAGGAGCCGGACCATGTCGGTCCATTCGGTGAGCCCATGGAGCAGGCCGAACCCGGCCAGGAAGGTGAAGCTTCGCATCAGGCCAAAGCGCGCGCTCTCCCGGCCCCGGGTCACGATGGCCGCAAACATGATGAGGAAACTGAGCCCGTAGACGAAAAAGACCGGCACCAGGTTCCGGAGAAAGAACGACTGAATGGTTTCTAACATACGTGGTGGCTACCCCTTCTCCTGGTGAGGCACCAGGTTGCCCTTCCTGGCTGCCAGGCGGTGGAAATTGTAACGCGAGGCAGTATCCTGCAACTCAGGCGCCAATTGCCGCAAGATCCGCTCGTACGATTGTTGGGCGAAATTCGAGCCCAAGCGCGCTCCTATGACCTTCAATACTGAGGACAGAAACTCTTTATATAGCTCCACCAGGCGGCCGATTTCTAACCGAGGGTCACTGGCGTCGTGCAGCTTCCCCTGGCGGAAACAGAGGGCTTTGCTGGCGCCTGAGGCGTTGATCTCCTCCTCCAGAGCCCTGGCCTCTTTGGCTCCGGCCAGGATCACCACGGCCTGATAGAGGGCCTCCGCCATCTGGCAAAGCATTCGTCGCACCCTGACCTTGTCCTGATCAACGGTTCGCAGTAACCCAACTGAGAACAACGAGAATAAAGTCTTGCAGATCTGAAACTCGCTGAGCCCCAGTTCCAGGGCTAAGAGGCGCGCGTCCTTCACCCCATCTACGGCCATCAGGACCCTCTTCTCTATCTCGTCAAAGCGCAGGTTAGGCTTGTAGGCAGCATCGTAACGGGGCTCAAAGACCGTTTCTAGCGAGGGGACCAGCCTCTCCACGGCGCTCCAACTATCTACCCTCCTGGTGCCCTCCAGGATAATCTGCTCTACGCTCAAGGAGATGGGCGCACCGGTTATCTGAGCCGCAGGGCTTTGATCGAAGGCGAAGTAGCCCGCTGGCCAGGAAAACGCCTCGCATATGGCCGACAGCTCCGAGACCTCCAGGCCGGGTTTCTCCTCCTTAGAACCCTTGGCCACCTTCTGTTTTAAGCTCTCGCTGCATGACACGCGAACCGGAGTGCCCTTGTCGAAAGCCACCTTGACTTCATCGGCGTAGTCGCTGACGATTAACGTGCCGGAGAGCCTCCCAGAAGAGATCAGCTTCAAGATGTCCGGCAACGACAGATTGCGCAGGTCGCCGAAGAGCGTCATCAATCCGGCCTTCTGCGCCTTCTCTTTGGTCAGCAGCTCCCCTTGCACCTCGCCGGCGAATTCCTTCAGCCAGGCCTTCTCCGCGGCCACGTAGTGGAGCCCGTGCTCGATGATCGCCAGGCGGGGCGAGGCCTGAACCCTGCCCCTTTCCTGCTCCCAGTCCTCCCGCAAGGAGGCCTCCCATTCATCCAGGAACCTCTGGCGCCGATCGATCATAGCCACTGCCTTTTCCTTCGGCAGCCGGTTGATGAAGAACACCGCCAGGTCAAAATCAAAGTAGGGTCGCTCCGGAGAGTCTAATAGCTGCTCCGTGAGGGCGTAGAATTGCGCTCTACCTTGTTCGGTGAGATGATAAACCGAGCGTTCCGGGGTTCCTTCGCTCCGATGCACGGTCTCGACGATCATGCCCTCGCTCTTCAGCTTGTTGAGGGAATAGTAAATGGAGGTCATGCTCACGCGCATCCATGAGCTAATCTCTTTAGCCGAGGCCATCTGGTTTATCTCGTAGCCGTGCATGGGTTTGTCCAGCAATAAACCCAATAGGAGCAGATCGACTTTCGAGACCATAATGAGCTCCGATGTTTTGCAACAAGAGGCTTTGTGATGAGTATGACAATTTATGTGGCATTTGTCCAGCAAACCGCCCAACACGGTTGGGCTCCTACCCCTCTCAAAAATGGGTAGAAGGCCAATCGCATTGGCCGTCCAATCTGGCAAACAAAAAGTTCACCGAGAAACAAAAACCCCCTTGTCCGTCTGACAAGGGGGTTTCTCATGGTGCTCTACACATGCTTCCGACCCCCTGACGAAGGTACTCGGATCTACGGAAGGGGCAGATATTCTGGCTTGGGTAAGGATTCGCACAATTTACCAATCCCTACCCTTACAGTTGCGGGACAGCGCCGGACTCTCACTGGCCTTCACCTTTTAAGCCCTAGCATCCGGGCTTGGGGGCACCCCTACCATGCTCGTGTTCAATTGCTGTTTCATCATGGTAGGGTTTTTAAGAGGTTAGCCATCTCCAGGGCGCCCACCGCAGCGTCGAAGCCCTTATTCCCTGCCTTCGTCCCGGCACGCTCGATGGCTTGCTCCAGGTTATCGGCGGTGATCACCCCGAAGAGCGTGGGCACCCCGGTCTCCAGGGCCACCGCGGCGATCCCTTTCGACACCTCCGCCGCCACGTAGTCGAAGTGGGGGGTTGCTCCGCGGATAACCGCTCCCAGGCAGATGACGGCATCGTAGCGACCACTTCGAGCCAATCTCTTCGCCACCATCGGGATCTCGAAAGCCCCGGGCACGTAGACTGTTTCTGCACTCTCCTCCGCCACACCGTGACGCACCAGGGCATCCAGGGCTCCCTCCAACAGCTTGGTGCTAATGAATTCATTGAACCTGGAAACCACCAGGGCAAAGCGCAACCCCTCGCCCAGAAGCTTCCCCTCGTAGACCTTTCCCATGTGACTACCCCTTTCATTCTTTCATATTTCGAGAAGATGCCCGAGCTTCTCCTTTTTCGTCCTCAGGTAACCGATGTTTCTGCTATTGGCAGCAACGATGGGCACCCGCTCCACAATGCAGAGCCCATGTCCCTCCAGGCCCACGATCTTGCGCGGGTTATTGGTGAGCAACCGGACCTTCCGAACCCCCAGGTCCACCAGGATCTGCGCTCCGATCCCATACTCCCGCAGATCAGGGGGAAAGCCCAGGTGCCTGTTTGCCTCCACGGTGTCCAGCCCTCGATCTTGCAACTCGTAGGCGCGGAGCTTGTTGTGCAAGCCGATCCCCCTCCCCTCCTGGCGCATGTAAAGCAGCACGCCACGCCCCTCGTTCTCAATAAGCTGCATCGCTGTCCTGAGTTGCTCACCACAGTCGCAGCGCAGTGAGCCGAAGACCTCGCCAGTCAGGCACTCCGAATGCACCCTGACCAGGGTTGGCCGGTCATCGCCCACCTCGCCTTTTACCAGGGCCACATGTTGCTCGGTGGTGAGCAGGTTCTCATAAGCAATGATCGTGAACTCTCCGCAGACCGTAGGCATCCTGGCCTGGGCCACCCGGCGGACCAGTTTCTCGTGGCGTCGCCGGTATTCGATCAAGCTGGCAATGCTTATGATCTTGATGCCATGCTCACGACTAAATACCTCCAGGTCCGGCAGCCTGGCCATGGTCCCATCCTCGTTCATGATCTCGCAGATCACGCCCGCCGGGTAAAGGCCCGCCAGCCGGGCCAGGTCCACCGCCGCCTCGGTCTGGCCGGCGCGAACCAGGACACCTCCCGGGCAGGCCCTCAGGGGGAAGGTATGGCCGGGCATGGCGATGTCCTCGGGCTTGGTGACCGGGTCCAGCACTGCCTTGATCGTAGCTGCCCGGTCATGGGCAGAGATACCTGTGGTGGTTCCGCGCTTGGCGTCGATGGAAACGGTGAAGGCGGTGCCGAACCGGGCGGTGTTCTCCTGCACCATCATGGGGATCCTCAACTCCTCCAACCTTTCGCCGGTAATGGCGAGACAAATGAGCCCTCGCCCATGCTTGGCCATGAAATTTATCGCCTGGGGTGTCACCCTCTCAGCAGCAAGGGTCAAGTCACCCTCGTTCTCCCGGTCTTCGTCATCGATAACGATGACAAATCCGCCCGTTCGTATGTCCTCTATCGCTTCATCAATGGTTGACAGCACCATCTTCCCTCCCTGTGGCGAAGATCTCAATTGCACGAGCATCTTCGATCAAACTTATCAGCTTGGCGACAAGAAACCGTGTTTGGCCAGAAGCTCTTCGCTCACCCCTGGGCGCTGCTCCTTCCCCAGCATCCTCTCCACATATTTAGCCATGATGTCCGTTTCTATGTTGGCCCCGTAGCCAACCTCCTTGCCGGCCAGGATGGTGTTTCGCTGGGTGAAACCGACCATGGAAACAGTGAAAGAGACAGCATCGCAGCTCACCACCGTCAGGCTGACCCCGTCCACGGCGATGAACCCCTGGGGCACCACATAGCGCATCACCTCCGGCGGTGCGCCAAAGGTATAGGCCAGGGCATTGCCATCGCGCCTTACGGCGAGCACTTTGCCGACCCCATCCACATGGCCCTGGACGAAATGGCCGCCCAGTCGGCCACCCACCTTCAGGGCTCTCTCCAGATTCACCGGGCTACCAACTTGCAGTCGCTCCAGATTGCTGCGCCGGAGCGTCTCGGGCATCAAGCCCACCATGAAGGAAGAGGCATTCCGTTGAGCAACGGTGAGGCAGACGCCGTTAACGGCGATGCTGTCGCCTATGGCCATCTCTAGAAGGATATCCCTGGCAACGATATGCAGGGTGTTCTCCGGACCACCCAAGCGGAGGGATTTAACCGTGCCGATCTCCTCGACTATGCCAGTGAACACCCTGCTTCTCCCCTTTGACCAGCGTTGATCAGCGGGTGTACCCACTGATCAACACGTCTGGGCCGAACCGCTCCACCGCCACCCTCTTTAACGTGAGCGCCTGGGCCAGGCTGGGTGCGCCCTCCCCGCCCACGGGCGTCGGGGCGGCCTTTCCGCCAATGATCTTCGGCGCGATGAAGGCCAGGACCTTGTCCACCAGGCCAGCGGCGAAGGCCGAGGCCAGAATGGTGCCACCGCCCTCCAGGAGCACGCTGGAGATCTCTCTTTGTCCCAGGGCCTGCATCAAGCGTTCCAGGTCCACCATTCCACCCCGCGCTGGGGATATTAAGACCTCTATGCCCTGATCCTCGAATCCGGCGAGCTTGCCTTCCGGGATCAGCTCGCTGGCGGCGATGATGGTCTTTCCCGGCAGCCGGTGGTCCAGCACCCTGGCGTGCAGGGGTGTCCGGCCCTTGCTATCTACGATCACTCGCAAGGGTTGGCGTAGATCGGGCGCCTCCAGGCGGGCGGTCAGAAGTGGGTCGTCGGCTATAACCGTATTCACCCCCACCATCACCGCATCCACCGTGTCTCGAAGGCGGTGCACGTAACGCCTGGCTTCCTCGCCCGTGATCCAGCGGGATTCGCCCGCCGAAGTAGCAATCTTGCCGTCCAGGCTCATGGCGAACTTGGCGATGACGAAGGGATGGCGCGTGGTGATGTACTTCACAAAGACCTCGTTGAGAGCCTGGGCCTCCTCTACGTGTTCCCCAACAATGGTAGTTATGCCTGCTGCCTCCAGCTCGGCCTTGCCCCGGCCGGAGACCAGGGGGTTGGGGTCCAGCATGGCCATGTGCACCTGGGCTATCCCGGCGGCGATGAGCTCCCTGGTACAGGGTGGCGTGCGGCCGTAATGGGCGCACGGTTCCAGGTTCACGAATAGGGTGGCCCCCCCGGCCGCCTCCCCGGCCTGGCGCAGAGCATGCACCTCGGCGTGAGGCTCGCCCGCTCGACGATGAAAGCCCTCGCCCAGGACCTGCCCATCTTTGACCAGGACCGCTCCCACCATGGGATTGGGGCCGGTGTGCCCCCGGGCCAGCGCCGCCAGTTCAAGCGCTCTCTTCATGTAATCCATCGCCACCTGCTCCCCATAGTTCTTTACTAGTAAAGAAGCAAGGCCTGGCCGGCAAGTCATGGCTACATCGTTCTTACAGGTAAATAAAAACCCCGGAGCGATGTCTCCGGGGTACGGACAGGCTGCCTTCCATACATCAGTGCCCCTGTCTCATGGAAGACGTGTCTGCCACAAGCTACGATGGCCTTCTCCCATCCGGACTTTAACCGTCGGCCCTGGCTCTCCACCAGATCCTGCCACCAAATGGTGGCTCGCGGGCTTGAGGGGATGTCCCCTCTTACCGCCGATCGGGAATTTCACCCTACCCCGAAGGCAGCTATTCGATTTTTGTCAGCCACAATATATCACTAAATCAGCCGGCGTGTCAAGCCTCGGAGACAATTTACAGCGGTTTCGATTCTATTTCTGGGCTGCCCC
>DYIS01000129.1 GCA_020723545.1 Ktedonobacter racemifer | reverse complement strand
CCAGCGGGAGATGTTCTACATGAACGTGGATGGGCTGGTGCCCGGCACCACGGCGTACAACTCCACCCTGGCCCATGAGTTCCAACACATGATCCACTGGTACCAGGACCAGAGCGAAGAGGGCTGGATCAACGAGGGCTTGTCCCAGTTGGCCGAGAAGATCAATGGCTTCCGCGGCGACGGAGCGGTGCAATACTACCTGCGCAACCCGGACACCCAGCTCAATGCCTGGAAGGATGACCCGGAGAAGTCCCTCCCCCACTATGGCGCCAGCTTCCTTTTCATGGACTATCTGGCGGAGAAGTACGGTGGATACACTCTCCTGCGGGACATCGTGGCCGAAAAGACCCACGGCCCGGCGGGCATTACCGCCACTATAGCCCAGCGGGGCTCGAACCAGACCTTCGACGGCGTGTTCGGGGATTGGGCCATCGCCAACTACGTGCACGACGCCCAGGTGGCCGGCGACAGGTATGGCTACGCCGACATCCGGGGCAAGGCCAGCCTGGACTTGACCCACAGCCAGGTCCCCCTGACCCGCTCCCTCCAGGGGCACCAGTATGCCGCCAGGTACCAGGAGTTGCGCTTCCCCCGCGGCGATGTGACCATCTTCTTCACCGGGACCGCCCAGGTAAGGCTTCTGGACAATCAGCCCCACAGCGGCAGACACCAGTGGTGGGGCAACCGCGGCGATCTAATAGACACCTCCCTGACCAAAGGGTTCGACCTATCGGGCCTCTCCAGGGCGACCCTCACGGCCTGGCTGTGGTACGATGTGGAGCGCGACTTCGACTATGCCTACATTGAGGCCTCCGCCGATGGCGGTGTCACCTGGGACACCCTGCACGGCCGGTACACCACCGAGGCCAATCCCAACGGCAACAACCTGGGCCACGGCTATACCGGCAAGAGCGGCGGAGGGGAGAAGCCGGAATGGGTCCAGGAACTCATAGACCTCTCGCCCTATGCCGGGAAGAAGATCAGGCTGCGGTTCGAGTGCGTCACCGACGACGCCTACAACGCCCCCGGCTTTGCGGTGGACGACGTGAGCATCCCCGAGCTGGGCTATACCGACGACGCCGAGTCCGACAACGGTTGGGAATCCCTGGGTTTCCTGCGCTCGAACAACTACGTTCCCCAGCGCTTCTGGGTCCAGGTGATAAAATATGGCGAAAGCGTGTCGGTGGAGAACGTCCCCCTGGACGGCGACCAGCGCGGCCACCTAACGGTGAGAGGTTTCGGCGGGCAGCTCAAGCGGGCGGTCCTGGTCGTCGCGCCTATGGCGCCAGTGACCACCGAGCCTGCCTCCTATCGCTACGCCATCATCCCTGCTAACAGTCAGTGAGGCCTCGCCATGCTCAACATCTACCAGCTCAACATCTTCCTGAAGGTGGAGCAGATGGCGGCCTTGATGAACGAGCTGATGCCGGAGATGATGGCAGCCATGCCCGCCTACATGAAGGCCATGCTGGCAGTTGTCCGGCGCATGCCCGGACCCCTTCAGGACGCCATGCTGGCCATGATGAAGCCGATGTTCCCGGTGCTCTTCCCGATGCTGATGCCCGGCATGATGCCCAAGGTGATGCCAGACATGCTCAAGGCCGTGGAGAAGCGGGTGCCTATGCCTGACTTCATGAAGCAGCAGATGCCGGACCTAATGCCCAAGGTCATGGCGAGCCTTATGCCCAAGATGCTCCCGGAGATCGTGCCTCTGGTCACGCCGGCGATGATCGCCCACATCAAGTCAGGCTGAGTGGGCTAGACTGCAGTCTCCTCAGCACCTGATCCAGTTCCTGAGGGAGTGGGGAGCGGAATTCGCGCCACTCCCCGGTGGATGGCAGGCGAAAGCCCAGCACGTGGGCGTGTAAGAACTGTCGCGCCACTGCCAGGCCCTTCGCCCTGGGGCCGTAGACCCGGTCTCCCGCTACGGGGTGGCCCAGGGCGGCGAAATGAACCCGGATCTGGTGGCTCCGGCCGGTCTCCGGTTGAGCTTCGAGTAACGTGAAATGGCCCAGGGGGCCGGCAAAGCGCTCCCGGACTTGGTAGTGAGTGATCGCTTCTTTCCCGCCGGTGCCCACCACTGCCATCTGTTGACGATGGAGGCGATCACGGCCGATCGCCCCCCGGATGGTCCCCTGGCTGGGCTCCAACCTCCCGTGCACCAGGGCCAGGTATGCCTTCATCACCTCACGTCGCTTAAACTGCCCTGCCAGGCGCTCTTGGGCCCGTGCGTTTTTGGCCACGACCATGAGGCCCGAGGTGTCTTTGTCCAGGCGATGGACGATGCCTGGCCGCATGGTTCCCCCGATGCCGCCCAGGTCGGGGCAATGGGCCAGGACCGCGTTCACCAGCGTACCCCCGGCGTGTCCCGGTGCAGGGTGCACCACTAGCCCGGCGGGCTTATCGATTACCAGGACATCGCTGTCTTCAAAAACGATGTTCAAGGGGATGGTTTCCGGGAGCAGCTCGAGCGCCGTCGGAGGCGGGATGTGGAGGGCTATCTCGTCGCCGAGCTTGAGCCGGGTTGAGGGCTTGGCCGTGGCACCGTTCAGCGTCACCTGCCCGGAGCGAATCAGCCGCTGCAGGAAGGCACGGGAGAGGTCAGGTTCATGTTCCGACAGGAAAAGGTCCAGGCGCTCCCCACCCCGGTCCACCAGCCAGGTGCGAGAGGGAGCGCCAGCTTCAGCGCTCATCTGAGCCCTTCCCTGAATACCGCCGGGAACACTCTATATAATGCTTCTTCCTGGTTTACGAAGGAATGCCAGTCGGCTTTTTCCCGGCGGCTCGTCCCTGGCACAAGAGGGCAAAGCGGTGCCAGCTTCACGAGGCCGCAGGTCGCTCTTTCTTGAGGAAGCACAGGTAACAGGCCAGGATGGCCACTCCCACCACGATGGCGCTGTCGGCCAGATTGAAGATGGGCCAGAACTTGAAGTCCAGGAAGTCAATGACGTAGCCCATGCGCAGCCGGTCCAACAGGTTGCCCAGGGCACCCCCCAGTTGCAATCCCAGGCTGAACCTCATCAGTGCCCCGTCCATGGGCAGGTAACGATAATAAACGATGATCATCCCGATGACGGCAAAAGCGATCAAGATGAACAGGATAGTCTGATCGGGAAAAAGCCCAAAGGCAGCGCCGGAGTTGGTGATATAGGTAAGAGAAAATACCCTTTCCAACTGTGGGACCGGCGACCAGGGCTGCCCACGGGTCAGATTTTCTGCCACGAGGGCCTTGCTTACCTGATCCAGAGAGAAGACGACAGCGGCAGCGGGGAAGAGGATGGCATCCTTCCAGTTCTTGAGCAGCGCCAAGAGACCTCCGATGGCAACGAGAATGTGGGAATCGCCGTGCGACGGCCAAGAGGGCAAGAGAGTGCCGCGAAGGCCCTACCGTCTTTCCTGCCGGGCCTTGCAGCGAATGCAGAGGCTGGCCCAGGGCAATGCCTCCAGCCGGGCAGGGTCAATAGAGCCCCCGCATTCGTCACACCGGCCGTAGGTGCCCGCATCGAACTTGTGTAGGGCATGCTCGGTCATGGCTAAAAGGTTCTGGAGGTTGCGCCGCAGGGCCAGGTTTCGTTCCTGCTCGAAGATCTCCGTGGCATCATCGGCCAGGTGGTTGCCGTAACCTGCATGCTCACCGATCATGTCCTCGGTGGCACCGGAGCCCCCAATGCTCAACTGAGAGAGCTCACTGAGCAGTCTAGCGCGTTCCTCTTCGAGGCGTTTTCTCAGCATTTCCTTGGTTGCAATCACGGCACTTCGCCCCCACTCGATATGCAACATTGCCGATGGTGGGATCACCCGCGTCGGCCACGCCGCCGACTTCGGTCTATTGTATCTGATTTTACCGAAAAAAGCAAGCCCTTGGCCAATTCTGTCAGTTCCGCCTGCTTTCCGCTAGCCGCTTCTCACTGCCTGCACCGCACCACACCCAGCGTCACCGACTCGCCTTCTATCTCCACGGTCTGGGCATGTGCCCCCACTGGTGCAGCCTCCAGGTGTAGCTCCCGGGAAAGCGTCTCCTGTCTCACATAGGTCCCGTGGGCCTCCAGGGCCTCCCGCAGCCCCGGGCCGCCTTCCAGGTAGGAGACAATGTTATCGGTGATCTCGAACCCGGCAGCCTTGCGCATATCCTGTATGTAGCGCACCACCTCGCGAGCGAAGCCCTCCCGCATCAGCTCAGCCGTCAATCGAGTATCCACACCCACCAGATAGCCCCCTTCCTCGGCCACGGCGAAGCCCTCCCTGTCCCCCGCCTGGACCAGGACTTCCTCTGGGAAGAGCGTCACCGTCTCGCCCTCCAGGTCCAAGGCCACCGGCTTGCCGGCGCGGCACCAGGCCGCCACCTGGGCGGCGTCGGCCTTTTCCAGGGCCGCTCTGATAGCCGGGAGCCTTTTGCCATACTTCGGCCCCAGGAGATTCAACATGGGCTTCACCATGTAGCTCAAAAGCCTGGCCTCATCTTCGGCGAACTCCAGCGCCTTAACGTTCAGCTCGTCCATCACCTGGTCTGCCAGGCGCTCCAGGGCCGCCTGCTCCTCCGTCGTCTTGACCTTGACCATCACCCGGGCAAGAGGCAGCCGGACCCTCAGGTTGGCCTTGCTCCGGGCTGCCCGCCCCAGGCTCACCGTGCGCATCACCAGCCGGGTCTCCTCCATCAGCTTCTCATCCAGGAAAGCGGCGTTGGCCTCCGGGAAGTCGCACAGGTGCACGCTCTCCGGGGCGGCGGCATCCACTGAGCGCACCAGGTTGCGGTACATCTCCTCGGCCACGAAGGGCATGAACGGGGCCAGGAGCTTAGAAAGCGTCACCAGACAGGTATAAAGGGTCCCGTAGGCCGCCCGCTTTTCCAGGTCGCCCTTGCGGCTGAATCCCGCTTTGCTCCAGAAGCGCCGACGACTGCGCCGCACGTACCAGTTGGATAGGTCGTCCACGAAGCGCTCGATGGCCCGGGCCGCACCGGCCACGTCGTAGGCGTCTAACCCCTTGTTCACCGCGCCCACCAGGGTAGTCAGCTCCGAAAGGACCCAGCGATCCAGGGGCTGAAGGTTGGAGGTCAAGGGATGGTCGGCTGAGAGTATGATCCCGGAGCCCATCTCCCTCTTCCAGTCCGCGATGTCCAGGTTGGCGTAGGTGACGAAGAAGCTGTAGGTGTTCCACAGGGTCAGGAGGAACCGCCGCAGCACCTCCACCACCTGATCGGCGCCAAAACGATACGGGTTGCCCAGGGGCGTCCCAGTGTAGAGGTACCAGCGCAGGGCGTCGGCGCCGTAGGCATTCAACACCTCCCAGGGGTCCACCACGTTGCCCTTGGACTTGCTCATCTTCTGGCCAGCGGAATCCAGGATGTGCCCCAGCACTACGCAGTTTTTGTAGCAGGGCTGGTCGAACAGCAGCATCGAGAGGGCGTGCAGGCTGTAAAACCATCCACGGGTCTGGTCAATGGCCTCGCAGATGAAGTCCGCCGGGTACTGGTCCGTGAACCGGCCCTGATTCTCAAATGGATAGTGCCACTGGGCCACCGGCATGGCCCCCGAATCGAACCAGCAATCCAGCACCTCCGGGAGCCGCCGCATGGTGCCGCCACATCTGGCGCATTCCCACTCGACCTCGTCGATGTAGGGCCGGTGCAGGTCCAGCTTATCCCACTCCACTGGCCGTCTCGAGCTCTCGGCCTTCTGCCTCAGCTCCGCCACACTGCCGATGCACTCCTGGCTGCCGCAGGACTCGCACTGCCAGATGGGCAGGGGCGTGCCCCAGTAGCGCTCCCGGGACAGGGCCCAGTCGATGTTGTTCTCCAGCCAGTTGCCGAACCGTCCTTCCCTGATGTGGGTCGGATACCAGTTGATCTGGTTGTTGGCCCAGATCAGCCGGTCCTTCACCGCTGAGGTCTTGATGTACCAGGAGCTCTTGGCATAGTAGAGCAGGGGGGCATTGCAGCGCCAGCAGAAAGGATAGCTGTGGGTCACCCTCTCACTGCGTAGCAAGAGCCCGCGCTGGTTCAGGTCAGCGATGATCAACGGGTCGGCGTCCTTGAAGAATCGGCCGGCAAACTTGCTCAGTTCCGGCATCACCTCGCCCTTCAAGTCCACCGAGAAGAGCGTCGGCAGGCCGGCCCGCTTCCCCACCTCCAGGTCTCCATAGGCCGGGGCGACGTGCACGATGCCCGTGCCGTCCTCCAGGGACACGATCTCATCGGCGATAACGCGGTAGGCCGCTCCCAGGTCCGGCACATCCCCTGGCGCGGGGATGCCGTCGAAGAGCCGCGCGTAGCGGACCCCCACCAGGTCGGCGCCTTTCACCGTGCGGATCACGGCGTACTTATTATGGCCCAAAACCTGGTCAGCCAGGGCCGCCGCCAAGATCAGGCGCTGGCCGGCATAGTCCACCACCAGGTAGTCGGCATCGCCCTTCACCGCCAGGGCCAGGTTGGCCGGCAGGGTCCAGGGGGTGGTGGTCCAGGCCAGGAAGGCCGCCGGAAGGAGGTCGGCCAGTGGTCCAGGGGCGCTCTTCTCCACCCGGAAGAGCACCCACACCGAGGGGTCCTCCACGCCATCCTGAAAACCCAGGGCCACCTCGTGGTCGGCCAATGATGTGGAGCAGCGCGGGCAGTGCATGGTGACCTTGTAACCCCTGTACAAAAGCCCCCGGTCCCAGAGCTGCTTGAGTATCCACCACTCGCTTTCAATGTAGGAGTTATGATAGGTGACGTAGGGGTCCACCATGTCGATCCAGAAGCCGATGCGCTCGGTAAGGCGTTCCCATTCCTTTACGTAGCGGAAGACGCTCTCCTTGCACCTCTGGTTGAAGGCAGCGATGCCGAACTTCTCGATATCGCCCTTGCCAGTAGAGCCGATCTCCTTCTCCACTTCCAGCTCCACCGGCAGGCCATGGGTGTCCCAGCCCCCCTTGCGCAAGACGTACCTGCCCTTCATGGTCTGGTAGCGGGGGAAAAGGTCCTTGAAGGCCCGGGCCAGCACGTGGTGAATGCCGGGGAGGCCGTTGGCGGTGGGGGGCCCCTCGTAGAACACATAGCGCTCTTTGTCCTGGTTCTTCTCCAGGGTTTTCTGGAAGATCCGGTTCTTGCGCCAGAAGCTCAGTACTTTTTCCTCCATCTTGGGGAATGATACCTTGCTCGTCACTGGCTTAAACATATCGGCGTCTCCTTGCTCCAGAATTAATCGGGCCGGATACTGGTCAGTGTCCCAGTAGCTTCACCGTGTCCTCCCGGGGT
>DYIS01000128.1 GCA_020723545.1 Ktedonobacter racemifer | reverse complement strand
AGGCGCAACACCGACCTCACGGTGATATGCGCCAACAACATGATCTACGGCATGACGGGGGGACAGGTAGCGGCAACGACCCCACCCGGGGCAATAACCGCCACTACTGAGGCGGGCAACCCCGACCGTGCCTTCGACCTCTGCCGCCTGGTAGAGGCCGCCGGTGCTACCTACGTAGCCCGCAGTACGGTTTATCACGTGGTGCACCTGGTTAAGATCTTGAAGAACGCGCTGCAGCACCGGGGCTTTGCCTTTGTAGAAGTGCTTTCGTCCTGCCCCACCCACTACGGCCGGCGCAACGGTGCGGCCTCTCCCACGGACATGTTGAACCTGTACAAGGGCCTCTGCGTCGGTCTGGATTCGGCATCCCGAGATTCGGCGACGGTTCAAGGGAAAATCCTCATTGGTGAGTTCGTAAGAGGTGGCCGAGCATGAGAATCAAGGTGCGAATGGGGGAACCTCTGTGGAGGGCCGTGCGCCAGAAGATGATAACGCTGGCCCTTCCGGACAAGGATAACACTCTAGCTGACGTGCTAGAGACCCTGGTGGCCGCCTACCCCAACCTGGAAGGGGAGCTCCACGGCAGCGGTGAGAGGCGAGAGTTCTATTACACGCTTTTCCTGAACGGCCAAATCGCGAGTTTTTCCGAGAGAGCCAAGGTGCCGGTTCAGGAGGGAGACGAGGTGTTGATCCTGCTCCCAGTGGCCGGGGGCTAAGGTCACTAGATAAAGAAAGCCAGAGCCGTTGACTTCTGTGGATCGTTGTGCTAGTATCGTGTGCGTATATTTTCACAAGCTTCGACGTTTTGTTGGCGGTTTCGGCATTCCAAAGCCGGGGCAGGCATCCTGAGGCCAGAAAAAGGAAAACAACCTGGAATGAAGCAAGTTGCTTTCGAACGGCTGATGCCTGGATAGGCTAACCCCTCTTCCTTTTCCGCACCATCTTTCCCTCGTCTCAGGGCTCCGTGCCCAGACTGTCCGAATCCAAGAAAACGCCTAAGGAGGGACAAGGGTGTACCGACTCACCGATGAGCAAAGGATGCTCCAGGCCGTCGTTCGCGAGCTGGCTCAGGAGAAGATCGCGCCCCGGGCGGCGGAGATTGACGACAAGGCCGAGTATCCCTGGGACATAAAAGAGCTGCTGGTGCGACAGGACCTCCTGGCATTACCCTTTCCCGAGAAGTACGGCGGCACCGGGTCGGACCTGGTCACTTTCTATTTGGTGGTGGAGGAGATCGCCAGGGTTTGCGCCTCTTCGTCGCTCATCGTCGCCGTCCAGGCCCTGGGCTCCTTCCCAATCTTGATCGCTGGGACAGAGACGCAGAAACAGAGGTATTTCCCCAATCTGGCCTCCGGGGATTGGCTTGCTGCCTTTGCCCTGACCGAGCCCGGGGCGGGCTCCGATGCCGCGGCCATGAAGACCAGGGCGGTCCTTGACGGAGATCACTATATCCTGAACGGCAGCAAGTGCTTCATCACCAATGCCGGCATCGCCCAGGTCTACTCCGTCTTCGCCATGACCGATCCCTCCAAAGGAGTGAAAGGCATCAGCGCCTTTATCGTGGATGCCGATTCGCCCGGCTTTCGCCTGGGCAAGATCGAGCACAAAATGGGCATCCGAGGCTCCCAGACCGGTGAACTGGTCTTCGACAACTGTATAGTTCCGGCGGGTAACCTTCTGGGCAACGAGGGCGATGGCTTCAAGATTGCCATGATGACCCTGGACAAATCGCGCCCGGGCGTGGGTGCCCAGGCCGTGGGCATCGCCCAGGGTGCCCTGGACTACGCCGCCAGGTATGCCAAGGAACGGATTCAGTTCGGCGCTCCCATTGCCAGCCTGCAGGCCATCCAGTTCATGCTGGCGGACATGGCGATGCAGGTGGAGGCGGCCAGGTGCCTGGTATACGAAGCGGCGGCCAGGGTGGACGCCGGGGAGAAGGGAATCACCATGTCCTCGGCCATGGCCAAGTGCTTCGCCGGGGACGTCGCCATGCGGGTCACCACCGATGCCCTGCAGGTGTTGGGGGGCTGGGGTAATTTCGAAATTCGAATTTCGCAATTCGAAATTTAGCAGCGGAGGTCTGAATTGAACGTCGTCGTTTGCGTCAAACAGGTCCCCGATACCACAGCCGAGAAGCGGCTGGACGCCAATCTACGGCTGGACCGGGCCAGCGTGGACAACATCATCAACCCCTTCGACGAGTATGCCATCGAGGAAGGCCTGCGCCTCCAGGAGGCCCACGGCGGTGAGGTGACGTTGCTCTGCATGGGCACGGAATCGGCCCAGGAGACCCTACGAAAAGGACTGGCCATGGGAGCCGATCGGGGCGTGTTGGTGACCGATCCAGCGTTGGCGGGCTCCGATGCCTGGGCCACTTCCTACGTTCTGGCCCAGGCCTTGAAGAGGATGAGCTATGACGTGATCCTCTGCGGCATGCAGACCACCGACTCCGGCACCGCTCAGGTGCCGGGGGGAGTGGCCGAGTTTCTGGGCCTACCCCAACTGACCTGGGCGAACAAGGTGGAGATCTCCGACGGAAAGGCCACCATCCAGCGACAGAGCGACGCTGGCTACGACGTGGTGGAGGCACCGCTGCCAGTGGTGATCAGCGTGATCAAAGGCATCAATGAACCCCGCTACCCATCTCTCAAAGGGATCATGCAGGCCAGACGCAAGGAACTTCAAATCTGGTCCCTGGGTGACCTGGGGATCAGCCAAGGCATGGTGGGGGTGCTGGGCGCCAAGACGAAGGTGCTGGGTTACTCCCGGCCGGCGCCCCGGGCGAAAGGCCAGCTCATTCAGGAGAACAGCCAAGCGGCAGCGACCATGATCGCCGATTTCCTGGCCCAAGCCAAGGTGCTTTAGAGACACTCGAATCATTTAAGGGGGACTGCCTTGAGCACAACGAATGATATATGGGTCTATGCCGAGCTAAGCGGCAAGGAGCCCAAGAAGATTGCTCTGGAGCTCATGTCCAAGGCCCGGGAGCTGGCCGAGGCCATGGGCGGCAGTGCCGCTGCCGTGGCCCTGGGCCCTGGGGCCAGGACAGCCGCGGAGAAGCTGGCGCAGCACGGGGCCAGTGTGGTCTACGTGGCCGAGGATGAACGGTTCGGCAGTGTCCTGGCTACCCCTCACGCCGACGCGCTCTCCGGCCTGATCAAAGAGAAGTCGCCCCGGGCCGTATTATTCGGCGCCACTAACTCCAGCAAAGACATCGCGGCCAGGGTTTCGGCCCGCCTGGGGCTGGGCGTGATCGCCGACGCCATCTCTATACAAGTAAACCGTAACGAGCTACACGTGGTCAACCCGGCCTTCGGAGGCAGCCTGCTGGTGACCAGCACCTTTACCGATTCCAACACCGCCTTCATCATCGCCAGGGCTAAGGCTTTTGCCGCCGAGGAGAGGCCCAAGCCCCTGAAGATAGAGGAGCTAAAGCCGGTTTACACTGAAGGTCCCCAAGCCAGGATCACCGGTGTGGTGGCCCAACCGGAGGCCCGGGTCAGCCTGGAGGAGGCGAACGTCATCGTCTCTGGGGGCCGGGGGCTGGGGGCGCCGGAGAACTTCAAGCTGGTGGAGGAGCTGGCCGCGGCGTTTGAGGCCGCGGTGGGGGCCTCTCGTGCGGCCGTGGATGCCGGCTGGATCAGCTACCCCCATCAGGTGGGACAAACGGGCAAGACTGTCAAGCCCAAGGTCTACATCGCCTGTGGCATCTCCGGGGCCATCCAGCATAAGGTGGGCATGCAGACCAGCGACATCATCATCGCCATTAACAAAGACCCTGATGCGCCGATTTTCAGCTTCGCCGACCTGGGTGTGGTGGGCGATCTCCATGAGATCGTCCCCCTCCTGGCGAAGGAGATCAGGAAGCGCAAGGGGGCTTAGGCCGCCGGCGGGCAAGCTCATCCTCGTCCCATAGGAGGCTTCCATGGGGTCGATTTTCCGCGACACCTTCTGGAACGTGCCAGTTTGGGCTCAGGCCGTCCATTATCTGCTGTCCATAGCCACCCTGCTCATTCTCAGCTACGGCATCTACCGGCGGGTCTCCCTCTGGCGCCAGGGCCAGAAGACCAAAGTTTCTTTACCGGTAAAGAAGCGGGTGAAGGCCTTTCTTTTGTACGCCATCGCGCAGGTGCGCCTGCTCAGGGACAGGTATCCGGGGATAATGCACCTCTTCATCTTCTGGGGCATGGTGGTCCTCTTCCTGGGCACGGCCACGGTCACCCTGGACTATGACGTGGCCCACCTGATATTCCGGACCCGGTTTCTAACCGATGGATTCTACCTGGTTTTCAAGCTCACCCTGGACATCTTGGGCACTTTGCTCATCGTTGGCGTGCTCCTGGCGGCTTATCGGCGCTACGTCCTCCGCCCTTCGAGGTTGGACAACCTCTGGCAGGATGCCTATCAGCTCGGGATGCTCTTCGCCATCGGGCTCATGGGTTTTCTCCTGGAGGCCATGCGCCTGGCGGCCTTCAAGCAGCCGGAGGTGGCCATCTGGTCTCCGGTAGGTTATCTTCTAGCCCAACCATTCTGGGGCGTCACCAAGGAGACCATCCGGCCCTACTACGTGGGAACCTGGTTCGTCCACTCCACCATGGCCCTCGTCTTCATCGCCAGCCTGCCCTACACTAAGCTGTGGCACATCGTCGCCTCTCCGACCAACATCTTCTTCCGCTCCTTAAGGCCAGCCGGGGAGCTCTTGCCCATCGAGAACCTCGAGGAACAGGAGACCTTCGGCGTGGGGAAGTTCGAGGAATTCACCTGGAAGCAGCGCCTGGATTTCGATGCCTGCACCCGCTGTGGCCGCTGCCAGGACGCCTGCCCGGCCTGGGCCAGCGGCACCCCGCTCTCCCCCAAGAAACTGATCCTGGAGCTGCAGCAGTGCATGCTGGAAAAGCCCACCCTGGATGCCAAGTCCCAGAAGCCTTGCTCGAAAGATCTGCACGGGAAGGTGGTGGCCGCCGACGAGCTCTGGGCCTGCACCACCTGCCGCGCCTGCGTGCAGGAGTGCCCGGTCTTCATCGAGCATGTGGAGGCCATTGTGGACATGCGCCGCTATCTCACCCTCTCCGAGGGGGCGGTGCCGGCGACTACCGCCACCACCCTGAAGCAGATGACCAGCCAGGGTAATCCGTGGGGGCTCTCCAAGAATGACCGGCTGAAGTGGACCGAGGGTCTGGATGTGAAGGTCATCGCCCCGAGCCAGGAGGTGGAGTATCTCTATTGGGTGGGGTGTTCGGCGGCCTACGACGCGCGAAACCAGAAGGTGGCAAAGGCCATGGTGCGGGTGCTTAAGGCGGCCGGGGTGGACTTCGCCATCCTGGGCAACCAGGAGAAGTGCTGTGGGGACTCTGCCAGGCGCTTAGGTGAGGAGTACCTCTTCCAGACCCTGGCCGTGGAGAACATCGATAATCTAAAGAAATACCGCTTCCAGAAGATCGTCACGGCCTGCCCCCACGGCTACAACACACTCAAGAACGAGTACCCGCAGTTCGGCGGCAATTACACCGTCATCCACCACACTGAGCTTTTGGCCCAGTTGGTCCAGGAGGGGAGGCTCGGGCTTTCCAAGCCTTTCTATAAGAACATCACCTACCACGATTCGTGCTACCTGGGCCGGTACAACGACGTCTTTCAGGCACCCCGCCAGGTGTTGGCCGCCCTCCCCGGCGCTCTGCTCAAGGAGATGGCCCGCTCTCGCGATCGGGGCTTCTGCTGCGGCGGTGGCGGCGGCCAGATGTGGATGGAGGCCAAGGTGGAAAAGCGGGTGAACCACATTCGGCTGGAGGATGCCCTGGCGGTCAAGCCGGACTGTGTGGGCACCGCCTGCCCCTTCTGCCTGACCATGTTCGTGGACGCGGCGAAGGTCAAGGGCATCGAAGATTCCTTACCGGTAAAAGACGTGGTGGAGCTCATCGCCGAAGCCCTGGTTTAGAGGCTCAAAAGTGTCAGAGGCGTCCAAGGCGTTGTGATTCTGTGAAGGGGGTAAACGGCTATGGAGTTCAGACTGACTACGGAGCAGGAGCTGTTCAAGAAGATGGTCCGGGAATTTGTGGACAAGAGGGTGTTTCCCCGGGCTAGAGAGATTGACTCAAGCGATGCCAATCTACCAGAGGACATTCTCAAAGAGATGGCCGACCTGGGCATCTTCGGCGTGACCATCCCGGAGAAATACGGCGGCGCGGCGATGCCCGGCGAGGAGATGGTATACGCCATGCTGGCGGTGCACGAACTCGCTCGGGGCGACATCTCGATGTCCCTGCCGGTGTACACGCTCTTGTGCCTGGGCTGGAGCTATCTGGTGGCTCGCTTAGGCACCGAGCAACTGAAAGAGGAACTTCTCCCCAAGGTCGCTGCGGGCCAGGCCTTCCTGGGCATCTGCACCACGGAGCCTAGCGGTGGCTCTGACCTGGCAAGGATCACGACGACAGCGGTCAAGAAAGGCGACAGGTACATCCTTAACGGCGAAAAGGTGTACATCTCCGGCTGCAAAGAGGCGGCCAAGCGTGGTGGCGGCCACCTCACCCTGTTCCGCACCGACCCCGCGGCAGGCATCAGGGGCATGGCCTTTGCCTACGTGCCGGTGAATACCCCTGGTCTCACCTGGAAGATGTACGAGGACATGGGCCGGGGCGGCCTTTCCACCAGCGGCATCATCTACAAAGGCGTGGAAATCCCCAGCTACTACGTCTTGGGCCAGGAAAACCGGGGGTTCCACGCCGCTATGGAAGGCTTCAACGTCGCCCGGACCCTGGTGTCGGCGGCATGCACCGGTGGAGCCGAAAAATCCCTGGAGATGGGTGCGGAGTACATCAAACAGCGAAACCTGTTCGGGCAGCCATTGGCCAAGTTTCAGGGAATCTCGTTTGAGATCGCCGAGGACCGGGCCAAGCTGTACATGCTGATGAACACGCTGCTCAAGGGTGCCTGGATGATCGATCAGTTCTACCGGGATGGCAGCTTCAGCCGCAAGGAGATCAATGAGATCGTCGCCATCTGCAAGCTCACCGCGCCGTCCCTGGCCCTGGACATCGTCAAGCACGCCATGACCTACTACGGAGCCTTCAGCTTCACCAAGGACTGCCCGCTGGAGATGTGCTTGCGGGGCCTGATGTCCTACGTGGTGGGCGCTGAGGGTGGCGCGAACATCATGAAGATCATCATCGGCCGGGAGTTCATCGGCGACATCTCTGTGGCGTATCGATAACCCAAAAGCCAGGTAGGCAGGTAGAGAGGTAGACGGGGAGGCCGTAGCCGCTATAGGTTGGTCTGGGAGCCCTCCGGTCGCAATCTTGGAGGGCGCACACCCTGATGAGACCTACTCTTGA
>DYIS01000127.1 GCA_020723545.1 Ktedonobacter racemifer | reverse complement strand
CAGGGCTGCCGTTGCGGCGATGTGCTGAGAGGGGCCATCACGCCGCCTCGCTGCAGTCTCTTCGGCCGGGCCTGTAACCCTGAACACCCCATTGGCCCCTGCATGGTCTCTTTTGAAGGTACCTGCTCCGCCTGGTACCAGTATGGAGGTGCCGGGTGAGGTACTGCCCCCACTGCGCCGGCGATCTGGTGGAAAAGGTCCTGGGCGATCAGTCCCGGCTGGTCTGCTCCCGCTGCGGCTACGTGTTCTACATTAATCCAAAGGTGGCCGCCGGGGTGTTGGTCGAGCAAGATGGTCACATCCTTCTTGTTCGTCGGGACATTCCGCCCCGGCGGAGTAGCTGGAACTTGCCTTCAGGCCACATCGAGTACGATGAGAGCGCCCAGGAAACCGCCGTTCGCGAGTGTAAGGAGGAGACTGGCCTGGAGGTGGAGCTCGGTGACGTATTCAACGTCTATGCCATCAGGGATGACCCCCGGGGAAACGGCATACTGATAATCTTCAGAGCCAAAATCTGCGGCGGCTTGCCCAGGCCTGGCGGCGACGCACAAGAGGTGGCATTCTTCCCGGCCACGGCCCTCCCGGAAGACATCGCCTTTGACCACCATCGCCATGCGTTACGTGAGTGGAGAGCATCTCTGGGGGACCAGCATGGAAGATAAGATCCTCCTGGCCCACGGCAGCGGGGGCAGGCTCAGTCACGAGCTGATCGAAAAAGTGTTCGTGCCGCACTTCCAGGGACTGAACGCTGGAAGCTTGAAGCTGGACGATGCCGCAGTGACCGCCCTACCCAGCCTGAAGCCCCCAATCTCCGATCTCCGCCTGGCCTTCACCACCGACAGCTATGTGGTCAAGCCCTTGTTCTTCAACGGCGGCGATATCGGCTGCCTGGCGGTGTGCGGCACGGTGAACGACCTATCCATGGTGGGAGCCAGGCCACTTTACATCTCCTGCGCCTTCGTCCTGGAGGAAGGGCTGCCAATGGCTACACTCGAGCAGGTGGTGCGATCCATGCGACGGGCTGCCGCCGAGGCAGGGGTACAAATAGTCACCGGGGACACCAAGGTGGTGGAACAAGGCGGGGCCGATCAGCTCTTCGTCAACACCGCCGGCTTGGGAGTGGTGGCATCAGGCCTTGACATATCTGGCTCCAATGCCAAGCCCGGCGATAAGGTGCTCTTGTCCGGCTACATCGGCGACCACGGCATAGCTGTCTTATCCCGGCGAGAGGGGTTGGAGTTCGGCACCCGGATAGCCAGCGACATTGCCCCCCTGAACCACCTGGTGCAGGCCATGCTGGAGGCCAGCAAAGAGATCCACGTGCTGCGGGACCCTACCCGCGGAGGGCTCGCCACCACGCTGAACGAGATCGCCCGGCAATCCCAGGTTGGGGTTTGCATCTACGAGGAGGCCATCCCGGTGCGAGATGAGGTGCAGGCGGCCTGCGAGATGCTGGGCTACGATCCGCTCTACGTGGCCAACGAGGGCAAGCTAGTGGCCTTTGTCGCTCCCGACGACGCTGAAGTGGTCCTACGAGCCATGCGGGCCACCAGCTCCGGCCAGGAGGCTCGGGTCATCGGCGAGGCCGTGGGCGAGCGCAAAGGCAAGGTAGCCATGAAGACCAGGGTGGGCGGCACCAGGGTGGTGGATATGCTCACGGGCGAGATGCTGCCCAGGATATGCTGACGGGTTTCTTTACTGGTTAGGACTTACGCAGTTGGAGATTTTTCACCGCAAAGAGCGCAAAGCCCCGATACATTACACAGAATCAAAGTATCGGGGCAAAGGACACTATAAATTTCTCTGCGCTCTTTGCGTCCTTGCGGTTCAACTGCGTAACTCCTACTGGAATTAGGTTCTTTGCTAGTAGAGAGGCAAATGGTGGCGACCCAAAAAGCTTACGATGTCATCATCGTCGGGGCAGGACCAGCGGGCATTTTCGCCGCTCTGGAGTTGGCCAAACATCCTGAGTTGAAAACCCTCATTCTCGAAAAAGGCTCCTCCCTGGACAAGAGAAAGTGCCCCTCCCGGGTCTCCATGGTGAACTGCGTCCGCTGCCGCACCTGCGCCCAGCTCAACGGATGGGGCGGCGCCGGGGCCTTTTCCGACGGCAAGCTCACCCTCTCCACCGAGGTGGGAGGCCGCCTTGGTGAATACCTGACCCCGGAACGCTTGCGGGAGCTCACCAGCGAGGTGGATCAGATCTACCTGGATCACGGCGCCACCCCGGTCTTGTATGGGAAAGGCGACGTGCAAGCCCTGGTGAACGAGGTCAGCATGGCCGGCCTGCGGTTGATCCCAACGCCTATCCGCCATCTAGGAACGGACGAGTGCGACAAGATCCTCTCCCGCATCTATGATTCGTTGAGGCCTAAGATCGACATACGTTTCAATTGCCCTGTGGCGGATATAGCGGATCATAATGGGCACGTCTGGCGTGTGAGCCCCGCCAAAGGCCAGACCTTCACCTCATCGAACCTCATCCTGGCTCCTGGGCGGGACGGCCACGAGTGGCTCACCAAGGTGACCAAGCGCCTGGGGCTCACGTTCAAGAACAACCCGGTGGACATCGGTGTAAGGGTGGAGGCCGATGCCGCCGTGCTGGAGAAATATACCAGGGAGCTATACGAGGCCAAGATCGAGCATTTCACGCCCGCGTTCGACGATCGTGTGAGAACCTTCTGCATGTGCCCCAACGGTGAGGTGACCATGGAGATGTGTGACGGTGAGGATCCGGTGATCACCGTGAACGGTCACTCCAACCGCTTCAGCAAGACCGGCAACACCAACTTCGCCCTCCTGGTCAGCACCAATTTCACAGAGCCCTTCCACGAGCCCATCGCCTATGGCAAGTACGTGGCCAGGCTGGCTAACATGATCTCCGGCGGTGTCCTGGTGCAACGCCTGGGCGACCTGTTGGCCGGCCGGCGCTCCACCCCCAGCCGCATGGCCAAGAGCACCGTCCGGCCCACCCTCAAGTCGGCGGTGCCCGGGGACCTGAGCTACGTGCTGCCCCATCGCCACCTGATCGACATACTGGAAACCCTGGAAGCCCTGGAAAAGGTCATCCCAGGCATAAACTCCCGCAACACGCTTCTGTATGGGATAGAAGTCAAGTTTTACTCCGCCCGCCTGGAACTGGACAAAAGCCTGCAAACCAGGCTCTCCGGGCTATACGCCATAGGCGACGGTGCTGGGATAACCAGAGGGTTGGTGCAGGCCTCAGCCTCCGGCCTGGTGGCGGCCAGAGCCATTCTAGCCAAGGCTTCACCGAGCGCCAGCGGAGCCCTGGCTTCATGAGACACCTCGCGCGAGGGATGTTCTATGCCGGTTCACCCCATTGAATTTCGATACTCTTACCCCTCAATGTACAGCCTGTTCACCGAGGAGCGGCGGCTGCATCTCATGCTCAAGGTAGAGGCAGCCCTGGCCCAGGTCCAGGCGGACTTGGGCGTTGTGCCAAGCCGCGCGGCCAGACAAATCGCTGAGGGCACGGAGAAAGTGACGCTGCACCGCGTGCGAGAGATCGAGGAACGCATCGACCACGATGTCATGGCCATGGCCCAGGCCCTCAGCGAGGTCTCGGGCGACGGGGGCAGGTACGTGCACCTGGGGGCAACTAGCGCCGATATCGTGGACACGACGTGGGGGCTGATCCTCAAGGAAGCCTGCGGTATTATAGAGGCCGACCTGCAAGCCCTGCAAGGGGCACTGGCCAAGGTTTGCGAAAAGTACAAGGCCACGCCCATGATGGGTCGCACCCACGGACAGCACGCCCTGCCCATCACCTTCGGCTTCAAGGCCGCCCTGTGGCTGGACGAGATCCACCGTCATGTGCTCCGATTACGGGGGCTGAAGCCGCGCCTCCTGGTGGGCAAGATGAGCGGCGCGGTGGGGAGCTTCGCCGGCCTGGGATCCAGGCAGGTGCAAGGGCTGGTGATGGCCAGGCTGGGCCTGGGGGAACCCCTCATAGCCAGCCAGGTGATCTCTCGGGACCGCATCGCCGAGTTCGTCCTGTGGCTGGCCCTGGTGGCCGGCACAATGGACAAGATCTTCCGCGAGGTCCGCAACCTGGCCCGCACCGAGATCAAGGAGATAGAGGAGCCGTTTGGTGAGACCGAGGTGGGCTCTTCCACCATGCCACAGAAGCGCAACCCTCATAAGAGCGAACGCATCTGCGGCCTGGCGCGGGTGATCAAGTCTTACGCCTTCCCGGCCCTGGAGGACATATCACTGGAACACGAACGTGACCTGACCAATTCCTCCGTAGAGCGCACCATCCTGCCCGAAGCCTGCATCCTGACTGACTATATCTTACGTCAGGCAGCGGAGATCCTCTCTGGACTGCGCGTGTACCCGGAGAACATGCAGCGCAACATGGCTATCTCCATGGGACTCACCGGCTCCGAGGCCCTGATGCTGAAACTGACCGAGAGGGGCCTGGGGCGCCAGGAGGCCCACGCGCTGGTGCGGCGAGCAGCCTGGAGGGCGACTGACGAACGGCGGGATTTCATTTCGGTGTTGAGAGAAATGAAGATATTCGATTATTTGACCGAAGAGGAGGTCAAGGAAGCGCTGGACCCCTACAGATACCTTGGAGAGTGTGTGGCTATCACTGAACAGGTCATCCAACAGACAGCCGAGGAGAACTGACGCGACTTTCTTTTCCCAGTTAAGGAATACCTCATACCACAGAAACGTAGTACCAGGCTCCTGGCATCGCCGAGCAGCAGCTTGAATCCTGTGACCAAAGGACAAGAATAGGAGATCAGTCATTATGGGCGTGACCATCGTCGCTGGCGGGTTCTGGGGCGATGAGGGCAAAGGCAAAGTGGTGGCCTACCTGGCCACCCAGGATAATCCCAGCCACGTGGTCCGGGCGGGCGTCGGCCCCAATGCCGGGCACACCATCCATTTCCAGGGGCGAAAGTGGGTTCTTCGCCAGGTGCCCTCAGGCTTCGTCAACGCCCAGTCCCGCCTCCTGATCGGTGCCGGGGTTCTGCTGGACCCCAGGGTGGTCCAGCAGGAGGTCAGCGAGCTCGGGTTGTCTGACCGGCTGGGCATAGACGGACAATGCACCGTCATCGAGGAAGAGCACATCCAACAGGACCGAAGCTCCGAACATCTGGCAAAGAAGGTGGGCACCACCGGCACTGGCTGCGGCCCGGCCAACGAAGCCCGGGTGCGGCGCCAGGCGCGCCTGGCCCGGGATCTTCCCGAGCTCAAACCCTATCTGGCCGACGTACCCTTGGAGCTTCATCGGGCTCTCAAGGCTGTGCACGACGTCCTGATCGAGGGCACTCAGGGCTTCGGGCTATCTCTCTACCACGGCAGCTACCCCTTTGTTACCAGCAAGGACACCACCGCCTCCGCCTTCTGCATGGACGTGGGCATCGGCCCTACCAGGGTGAACCAGGTGATCGTGGTATTCAAAGCCTACGTTTCCCGGGTGGGCGAAGGTCCGCTGTCAATGCCTCTTTCGCCTGAGGAGGTGAGGGCCCGAGGCTGGGAGGAGTTCGGGGCAGTCACCGGCCGGCCCCGGCGCATCGGCGAGTTCGATCTCGAGCTGGCCCGGCGGGCGGTCATGATCAACGGCGCCACCCAGGTGGCCGTCACCTGCCTGGACAAGCGATTCCCCGAATGCTACGGCGCCACCAGGCGCGAGCAGTTAAGCCCGGTGGCCGAGGGCTTTTTAGCCAAAATCGAGGGCGAACTGGAACTCCCCGTAACCTTTATCTCCACCGGGCCGGAGTTAGCCCAGATGATCGACCGGCGTTAAATCGAGAGCGGAGTCGCTCTCTCGTGTATGCACGCCGGCCAGGACAACGGCGGGAGGGGACGCCGCCCTGCCCGGAAGCGGAGTCGCCAGGCATCATCTTTCTTTACTGGCGCGGAATTCGCTGAGATCTTTCCTTTCTCTACACCCTCAGCGGCCTCTATGGTAAAAATCTTGACTCATTTGCCAAGAATAGTGTCCTACCGGCCACAGGATGCAGGCTATGAAGGTACCTGATAGTGGATACCGTGATCGAGGACCTGTAGGCACCATATGGGCCACAGCCACTGTAAGCCTCACCGGGCAGCCGGCCCACCCGGGCGTGATGCCTCGGATCTGCTCTTGCCGAAAGCGGCATCCCAGTTCACCCGGGCGGTCACCTGCATCAGCACCGCCAACGTGACGATGGCCCCAATGGTGATGGCCAGGCCGGTGTAGCCCTCGAAGAAGAAGGCATAGGAGAAAAGCACCAGGAAGAGGAACTGGGAGAGCCCTGCTTCCCTCAGTGCAAAGCGCCAGCTCTCCACCCGGCCCAGGTAGGTTATCACTAGAGTCAAGGACACGGCGGCTGAGATAACAAAGGCCACCGCCAACGGCACCTGGTCGGCCAGGTAAGCGAAGAGCAGGTGAAAGGAGAAGAAGGCTGCCCCCAGGAAGAAGTAGTGCATGGGATGAAGGTTCACCCCAGTCACCGCCCCTAACACCACCAACACCGTGAAGAAGAAGAACAGCGACACCGGGGCGAAGAAGCTGATGCGGGCGGCTAAGGGCCCGGGGTTGAGCTTCCGAGGCATCTCCACTCCCACCTCGAAGCCAGAGACCAGGTTCTCGAAGCGCCACTGAAGCCTCCAGCCCTGCGGCGTCTCGGCCTTGGTAGAGGCGGAGATGCTCCGGGCCGGGAAGTTGATGTCCTTGAAGTTGGTGTCCACCGTCAGGGCGAAGTCCTTGACGTTGCTAACGCCCTGGCCGAAGCGATAGGCCCAGCGGTCCAGGCCCCGGGATCGGTAGGCCACCCTTACCTCAACTTTTTCACCCGGCGCCACCTCCAGGGTGAAAACCGCGCCTCTCGCCAAGTCACCGCTGGGCTGAGCTCGGGCCCCTTTGACCACGAAGGCGAAATTGTCGTAAATGGCACTCTGAGATGGAAAGGCAAACTCCACCGTGGCCTTCTCGGCCTTGTCCGTCGGGTTATGGAAGGTATAGAGGGCGTTGAAATCCACATCGTAAGTGCTATACCAGAGAAGGCCCTTCTGGCGATGTTTGAGCTGTAAAGCCACGTTGATCTTGCTGGAGTCCGGCTCCCAGAAGGTGCCTCGGCCGGCAGGGCTGTCGCGCGTGATGTAGACCAGGGGTGCCATCTGGGTTTGCGGTGTACCCCACAATTCCTGCACCTGCCGGCCGATGTCAGCGTAGCCGGAACCGGTGCGGAACTGCACGCTGGCCCCCAATATGAGCCAGGCCACCGAGACACAGGCAAAAATGAAGGCAATGGCGATCAGGCGCGGCACGCTCACAATTGCACCTCCCAACCATCAACGCCCAGGGCCAGAATCGCTCCTGGACACCAAAAACGG
>DYIS01000126.1 GCA_020723545.1 Ktedonobacter racemifer | reverse complement strand
TAGGGGAGCTTGGTGAGCCAGGCTGAGAGGATGACTTCTTTACTAGTTAAAGAAATGTCATCGACCCTTTTGAACCTGATCTGGGTAATGCCAGCGGAGGGAGAAGACTACAGCCAAACCGCCCCTCCGTGGAGGGGCGGTTTTTTAATGAAGCTCGCAGATGCAAGAGACACGGAGGTGGGAAAATGGCCAGCGGGGGCAAAGGCAGCATTGCAGGGGTTATACCCAGGATCAAGGCTCCCCCCGAATGGGGAATAGAGCCGGTTCACCAGGAACACCGGTTGTTGGGCTTTCTCGACTACTTCGTTTTATGGGCCGATCTAGGTGTGGGCCTGCTGGTGCTACTGGCTGGCACCCTCCTGGTGCCGGGGCTGGGCCTGGGCCAGGCTTTGGTCGCCATTGTCATCGGCACCCTCATCGGTAACCTGCTCCTGGCCCTGGCCGGAGTGGTGGGCAGCGACAATGCCATCCCCACCATGGTCATGCTCCGGCCGGCTCTGGGCATCCGCGGCTCCTACCTGCCCACCGCGCTGAATGTCCTACAGTTGCTCGGTTGGACCATCTTCGAGATCATCATCATGGGCTATGGCGCCAACGAAATCTCCAAGCGTGTGCTGGGCTTGGATTCTTACGTCTTCTGGGCGGCCGTCTTCGCCCTGGTGGTCATCCTGATGGGCATCGGTGGCCCCGTCGCTGTCGTGCGCCAGTGGTTGGAGAAGTTCGCCGTGTGGATGGTGCTCATCACCACCCTGTGGCTCACCTTCCACATCCTCACCACCTACGACGTGGCAGCGCTCCTGCGCCAGCCGGGCAAAGGGGGACCCCCCTTCTGGGTGGCCGTGGACATCGTCATCGCCATGCCCGTGTCGTGGCTGCCGCTGGTCGCTGACTACAATCGCTTTGCCCGCCACACCGGGCGCGGCTTCTGGGGCACTTATCTGGGTTACTTGGTTACTAATATCTGGTTTTACGGCCTGGGTGCGTTGGTGCTATTGGCAGCAGCCGTGACCCAGGAACCCAAGGGCTTTGTGGCCGCCATCGCCCTGACGGCCGGCCTGCCAGCACTGCTTATCTTCCTGGTGGACGAAACCGATAACGCCTGGGCGGACCTGTATTCGGCCGCTGTCTCGGTACAGAACGTCTTCCCCAGGGTCCGGCAGCGCTGGCTCATCATCGGCCTGGGTGTGTTCTCATTCCTGGTGGCGGCCGTGCTCGACATCACCCAGTACGAGACCTTCCTGCTCCTCATCGGCTCGGTCTTCGTCCCGATCTTCGGCGTCCTGGCTGCCGATTATTTCGTCTTACGACGCCGCCACTATGACCTCCCGGAGATCTATCGCTCCGGAGGCAGTTACTGGTACTGGCAGGGGATAAACTGGGTGGCCGTGTTCGCCTGGGCCCTGGGGGTTGCCGTCTACCAATACGTAGCCCGGGCACTTCCCTGGCTCGGCGCCTCCATTCCTAGCTTCCTCGTCTCTTTGGCCTTGTACTGGATTTTCGCTCGTACCGCTGGGATACCGATGGCGAGAAAGGTGGCCTGATCGGCCGGGAGGTAAATCAAGTGGAAAAAGAAAAAGCCAAGGATCTGGGCTTTGCCATTGGCCAGATGTTAGAAAAGGTCCGACAGCAGAAGCCCTTGCTCCACCACATCACCAACTTCGTGGTGATGAACGACACGGCTAACGTAACCCTGCACATCGGTGCCCTGCCGGTGATGGCCCACGCCAGGGAGGAGGTGGCCGAGATGGTAGCGGCCGCCGGGGCTCTGGTTTTGAACCCCGGCACCCTGACGCCAGCGTGGGTGGAGTCCATGATCGTGGCTGGCCGCCGGGCCAATGAGTTGGGCATCCCCATCGTTCTCGATCCGGTGGGGGCAGGGGCAACTACCTTGCGTACTCAGAGCAACCTGCGCCTGTTAGAGGGGTTGAAGATCGCCGTCCTGCGGGGCAACTCCGGCGAAATAGGGGCCGTTTCGGGGCTGGGCGGCGAGGTCAAAGGGGTAGAATCGATAAAAGATGTGGAGGATCCGGAGGAAGTGGCCCGAACCGTGGCCCGAAAATATGGCCTGACCGTGGCTATCACCGGCAAACGAGATGTCATCTCCGACGGCCAGAGGGTTATCGGCGTGGATAACGGCCACGCCATGCTCAAGACCATCACCGGAACCGGCTGCATGGCCACCACCATGATCGCCGCCTTCGCCGCGGTGGAACGGGATTACCTCCTGGCGGCCACCGCGGGGCTGGTCTGCTACGGTCTGGCGGCGGAAATGGCTGCCTCGGGGGCCAAGGGGCCGGCAAGCTTCAAGGCAGCCCTTTTCGACAACATCTACAACCTCACCCCGGCGCAAATAGCCGAAGGGGCCAGAGCCTATTATCTCTAGGGAACTCACTGCATGCTATGATTCATGAGGGGTGCCCGGGGTAAATTCCCTTAGGACAGAGGTGCCTGCTGGCATGGAGGAGATTGGCATGATAAATTGGGAGCTTTATGTCATCACTGACGCCAAACTCTCCCGTGGACGAAGCCACCGGGAGGTGATCCAGGCAGCCATTGCCGGTGGAGCTACGGTGGTTCAGTATCGAGAAAAGGAGACCGGCACCCGGCGCATGGTGGAGGAGGCCCAAGAGCTCCGTGCTCTATGCCGCCAGGTGAGCGTACCTTTCATCGTCAACGACCGGCTGGACGTTGCCTTGGCCGTGGAGGCCGATGGCGTCCATGTGGGCCAGGATGATATGCCGGCGAAGCTGGCTCGGAAGCTCCTAGGCCCGGAGAAGATCCTGGGGGTCTCCGCCACGAATCTGGCCGAGGCAATCCAGGGAGAAAAAGACGGGGCTGATTACCTGGGGGTCGGTCCCATCTATGCCACCGGCACCAAGCCTGACGCCGCCCCGCCCATGGGTGCACCAGGCCTGGCTGAGGTGGTGCGCCACGTCTCCATCCCGGTGATCGCCATTGGCGGCATAAATGCCAACAACATTGAGGAGGTCATCGCTACGGGCGCTGACGGAGCGGCGGTGATCTCGGCCATCGTCAGCGCCGAGGACATCCGGGCGATGACCCAGGAGCTGCTCCAGCGAATCCGCCAGGCCCGACTGGAAAAGCGGCCGCATTGAGGAGGGCATCCGGATGCTGATCAGCGAGATAGGGGAGTTCGGCCTGATCGGGCGGATCAAGGAGGGCACGTCTCTCCCCAGAAACGACGTGGTGGTGGGCATCGGCGATGACGTGGCGGTGCTCCGCGCAGCAGGAGGCAAATATCTCTTAGCCACCTGCGATATCCAGGTAGAGGGGGTTCATTTCCTGAAGGATAAGATCACTCCTCACCAACTCGGCCGCAAAGTCGTAGCCATTAACGTAAGCGATATCGCCTCCATGGGCGGACGGCCCAGGTATCTCCTGGTGTCCCTGAACCTATCCGCCGACGCCACGGTGGAATACACCGATGCCCTCTACCAGGGTCTGTGGGAGGAGGCGGGCCGCTTCGGGGTCGACGTAGTAGGCGGCAACATCTCCCGCTCGCCCACCGGACTGATCATCGACGTCTTCCTTTTGGGGGAGGCCGAGCCCCAGGGATTGCTCCTGCGTTCCGGGGCTAGCCCTGGCGATCTGATCCTGGTTACCGGGGAACTGGGCAACTCGGCCGCCGGCTTGACGTTGCTCTTGAACCCGGATATCTCTTGCCCCGAGGAACATGCCGGGGCGGTTAAGGCCGCCCATCTCACGCCTACCCCCCGTCTCAAAGAAGGCCAGCTCATCGCCCGGTCGAAGTCGGCCAGCGCCATGATCGATTTGAGCGATGGCCTGGCCAGCGACATCACCCGCATCTGCGAGGCCAGCCGGGTGGGAGCTACCATCTGGGCCCAGCATATCCCTATTTCCTTGGCGACTCGGGCGGTGGCTCAATCGGTGGGAAAAGATCCCTTGGACCTGGCGCTCTTCGGCGGGGAGGATTACGAGTTGCTCCTCACCGCTCCCCCGGAAAAGGCCAACGAACTGGCGGCCGCTGTTCTGGCGGCGACGGGAACCCCCCTCACCGTGGTGGGAGAGATCGCCCCTTCCCAGGAGGGGAAAACGCTGGTCCTAAAAACCGGAGAAAGGGTGCCTCTGGAGGCCAGGGGGTGGGATCACTTCCGCCAGAAAGGATAGCATCGAGCCTTGTGACACAAGTTTACAAACTCGAAAAATTGTGACCGACGGAAGGTGAACGATGAAAAAGGCCTTGACTATTGCGGGCTCGGACTCCGGCGGCGGGGCCGGCATTCAGGCTGACTTGAAGACCTTCGCTGCCCTGGGCGTCTACGGCATGAGTGCGTTGACATCCATAACCGCCCAGAACACGGTGGGGGTGCAGGGCATCTATGATCTCCCCGCCCAATTTGTTGGGCTTCAGATCGACTCCGTCATCTTGGACCTGGGGGTGGATGCGGTCAAAACCGGCATGCTCTCCAATGCCGAGATCATTGAAGTGGTGGCCGCCAAGATTAGCGAGTACCGCCTGATGAACCTGGTAGTAGACCCGGTGATGGTTGCCAAAAGCGGCGCGAGCTTACTGCGGGAGGAGGCCCGCTCGGCCTTGATCTCCCGGCTGGTCCCCCTGGCCAGGGTGATCACCCCTAACCTGCCCGAGGCCAGGGTCCTCTCCGGCCTGGAGACCAACAGCCTGGCCGATATGGCGAAGGCGGCAGAGGCCATCAAGAGGCTCGGGGCGGCGAGCGTCGTGGTGAAAGGGGGGCACCTCCAGGACATGGATGAGAGCATCGACCTGCTCTACGACGGCGAGAGGTTCATCGGCTTTGTCTCCCCTCGAGTTGAGACCAGGAATACCCACGGCACTGGCTGCACCTTCGCCTCCGCCATCGCTGCCGGGCTGGCCAAGGGGCAAAATGTGATCGAGGCGGTCAGGGTAGCGAAAGAATACGTAACCATAGCGCTGCAACACTCTCTGAGCCTTGGCCAAGGACACGGTCCCCTGGACCATTTCGCCAGCTTCTACCAGATGGGCGGGTTCACCATGCCAGGGACGGTTCGGGTAGTCGAAACGCTGGACTTATCCCGAGGCAGGTAAACCTTTCAGGCTGCTCATTCAATGCTGCAGCGCAGCACCCTCCCCAAGTGCAGGTCACAACTCGTTCCCCATCCAATAGCGCAAGCAAGAAACTCGACCGCCACCGGCCTTTGCCCCGTCCCCGAATAGGTCTATTTGTTTCATTTACACCGGGAAGCCAGGTGCCAAGATCTCCCCGCCCTCGAGTCAGGTGGCAGGGCATTCCCGGGTCGGTTGCGTGGCGAGGGCGTTTGGGCTATAATCTCGCCGAGGGAAGAACTCCTGGGAGGGGTCAGCGTTTGGAGCGAATCTGGACACCCTGGCGCATAAAATACATCATGAGCGAAAAGCCCAAGACCTGTATCATCTGCGACAAGGCCCGCGAGAAAAGCGACAAAGAGAACTACGTTGTCCATCGCGGCGAGAGGGCCTTCATTATGTTAAACCTCTACCCGTACAACAACGGGCATCTTTTGGTGAGCCCTTACCAGCACGAGCCCAGCCTGGAGCTTTTGGGCCCCGAAACGCTGAACGAGATGATGAGCCTGGTGGCTCTGGGCCTGCGACTGCTGCGCCGCACCATGAACCCTGGAGGGTTCAACGTGGGGGTTAACATCGGTAAGCCCGCCGGCGCTGGCATCGACGATCACGTACACATCCACGTGGTGCCGCGTTGGGAGGGCGATACCAACTTCATGCCCATCATCTCCGAAACGCGGGTTATCCCGGAACTCCTGGACTCCACCTATGAGCGCCTGATGGGCGCCCTCAAGGACGTTATCGCCGGATGAAGCTTTTCCCCAACCCCTGTGTTGCCCTGCGTCGGCGCGTCCGCAAGCCACCCCGAGGACGCACCGTTGAGGAGGCCAACACCTGGAACCTATACCTGGACATCGCTTGGTTCGGGGTCCTGTCTGGCATCGCCAGCGCCTTCCTCTCCATCTTCGCCCTGCGCCTGGGGGCCTCGAATAACCTGGTCGGCATGCTCACCGCCATACCGGCGTTGATCAACATCGTGTGGCTGGTCCCCGCCGCAAGGATCATTGAACGCCAGCGTCAAAAGATGCCGGTCATCATCCTGAGTGGCTTCCTCCACCGCTTTGCCTTCTTGCTCATCGCCCTGATGCCCTTCTTCGTCAGCGCCTATCGGGCGGAAATGGTGGTGACCCTGGTGGCCCTCTCCACCTTTCCGGCAGCCATGGCCAACGTGGCCTTCACCTCCATGATGGCCGACGTGGTGCCGTTGGCTAAAAGGGCCAGGGTCGTCAGCGTCCGCAATATCCTGGTGGGTACCACCAGCACCACCGCCACCCTCCTGGGCGGCAAGTTCCTGGACTTCGTCGTGCTGCCGCTCAATTACCAGATACTATTCACCGTCGGCTTTCTATCCTCCCTCCTCAGCCTGTATTACGTGGCACGCATCAAGGTTACCGATGCCCCACCGCCAGGCCTGTCCCTGGCGGCTGCAAGAAGGACCACCTTGGAGCGCTTGCGCTCGTTCTGGGGCATGCTGTGGGGCCGCCGGCCCTTCGTCCGTTTTTCGGTGAGCTCTTTTGTCTGGTATTTCGGATTGTTTCTGCCGATTCCCCTGTATCCCATCTACTGGGTGCGGACCCTCCATGCCACCGATGGCTGGATCGGGCTGATCGCCATGGTGAACAGCGCTACCTCAGTCCTGGCCTACCCCTTTTGGGGCCGGCTGGCCTCTCGTCGGGGCAACCGGCCTGTGCTCTTGCTCTCCACCCTGGGGCTGATCACCTACCCGGTCCTGACGGCGTTTTCGCCCTCGGTGGAGCCTCTGGTCTTCGTGGCCGTGTTGGGAGGGATTTTCGGCGCTGGCCTGAACCTCAGCCTTTTCAATACCATGCTGGAGGTGTGTCCAGACCAGCGACGCCCCAGCTACATCGCCGCCTACACCACCGTCATCAACGTGGCCACCTTCCTGGCACCCCTTTTGGGCACCGCCCTGATCGACGTGATCGGCATCCAACCAGCTTTATTACTAGGCGGGGCCCTACGCTTCCTGGGGTTCTTGTTCTACTTTCGACTGGGGGTGGGAGCGCACGGGAGGTGATCTGACATGATCGAACGCGCTGCGGCCCTGCGACGGCTGCCCAGCATCGATCGCCTGTTGAAAGAAGCCCCGATCGCGGCCCTGGTCGCTGAGTACTCGCACGACACCGTCGTTGCACTCCTCAGGGAGGGGCTGGAGGGGATACGAGGGCGAGCGCAGGCTGGCGCCCCCCTGCCACCCCAGGCCGCTCTCGTCGCCGAACTTATCTCCAGGGTCAAAGGGGAGCTAAAGCCGACGCTCTGCCCGGTCATCAACG
>DYIS01000125.1:4801-7476 GCA_020723545.1 Ktedonobacter racemifer | reverse complement strand
AGTCAGAAGCGAGAATCGAGTAGGGAGCGGTTAGCCGCCGCTCCCTACTCAATTTCGTGTTTCCTGTCACCTTCTCTTTCTCCCACGGCTGGGGCTTTTCAACAACCAGAACGAAACCAGGGAGGCCGATAAAACCAGGCCAATGAGCATTGAATATAGGATCACCTCAGCGGGATCACGTTCGCCCGGCGTGGCCGCTAACGTAGGTATTCCGGTGGCTGGCTTGGTGGCGGCCAGGGCTGGTAACACGGTCACCGTGGCTGCTGCCGAGGGCGTAGATGCGGGCCAGGACAGCCCCTTGAGCCAGGGATAAGTAAAGTATCTGGCGAAGAGCGGTCTCAAGTCCACCTTGCTCTGCCTTTGTGCCTGAGCGAAGAAACTCTGGGGGGTGGCGATGCCGTAGGAGAAAGTCTTGACATAATCACCAAGCAGCCTGAAATACGCTTCGTCGCCCAGGCTATTACGTAGTTCCTCCAGGAACAACGCCCCTCGGCGGTAGACCATGGCGAAATAGTAGAGCTCATCATCGTAGTCATAGATCGAGGTATTGACTGGCCTATCGCCTTTCTCCAGGCGATATTTCTCGTATCCGTCGGTAACCCTGGATCTCCAAAGGCTGGGGAAGGCCGTGGGATAATCTTGCTTGAAAAAGGTAAGGGTCGTGTGGGTAGTGAGAGCTTCGTCCAGCCAGGGGTCGTTGACCTGATCGTTTCCCACCAGGCCGTAAAGCCATTGATGGCCGACCTCGTGAGCTATCAGGTAGCTCAGGTAGTCACCCATCCCCCCGGGATTGGCGTAGGGACCGCTGGCGACGAAGACCAGGTTGGGATACTCCTGCCCGGAGCCGGTCCAGGTGGGGGCATAGATCTCAGCCACCCCCAGACTCGGATACGGGTATCGCCCCAGGGTGGAACCGAACCAGCGCAGGCTCTCGGCGGCCGCCCGGAGTGCCAGCTCGCCGCCGGCCCGGTGCTCGGGCAAAAAGTAAGAGGTCACGATGGTCCCGTCGACCTCCTGCGAGGCAGATTGATAGTGCTTGCCGATCGCCAGGGCAAAGTCGCGGACCTTTTCCGCATGGAAGACCCACTGGTTACCCTCATGGCTGACCTGGGTGCCGCTGTGGGCCACCGCTACCGGCTCTGAAGACCACAAGTTCACCCGGTAGTCAGCCACCTCGGTGTAGAAGGCGTCGCCAATTTCCACGTACTGATGGCGATCCCAGTCACCATTGAAAACGGCCAGGACCGGATACCAGTTGCCCAGGGCAATGATGCCGTTGCCAACGCCAAAGCGCCCCTGGCGCGGTGGCACGACCAGGGTGAAAACCATCTCCACCGTGACCTGGGCCTCCGTTTGCAAAGGCTCAGGTAAGGCTGCTTCCAACACTACGCCCTGCAACTTGTAGGGGATTTCCTTGCTGGCGATGGAAATCCTTTGGAGACGGAAGGCCTGGTAGTGAGCGGGAGTGACGTTGAAAACCAGGGAGGAAAGGCTCTGCCCGGTACGATTGTGGTAGGTGACCTTCTCCACGACCTGAAGCCAGGAGAAAGACGTAGACGAGAGAGAGGAACTTGCTCATGGCACCAGTATAGCAAAAAAAGCCCTGGAAGCAAGGGCCGCTCGATGCAATGACCATTTTGCCCTCCTTATGTCTGCACCCGGTTTAAACCCAACTGCAGCGGGCCGAAGGCCTTGGCGCTCCCTGACGTTGGAAAACATAGGCTATCCAGGGTCCCCCAATTGTGGATCGCAGCCTGCTTCTCCTTGCAACCATTTGCGGTATAATACGTATAAGCGAATGCGAGGGGGAATATGGATGAGGGTGCCCTGGTCACCAGGGCGTTGGCTGGTGATCAGCAAGCCTTTGCGGCTTTGGTGGAAGCCTATCAGGTTCCAGTCTACAATCTAAGTTACCGCATGTTAGGCAACGCGGCGGAGGCCGAAGACGCTGCCCAGGAGGCCTTCGTACGTGCCTATTTGCAACTAAAGACCTACGATCCAGCCAAAAGGTTCTCCTCCTGGCTGTTCTCGATAGCTGCTCACTATTGCATCGACCAATTGCGGCGCCGGCGATTCTCGTGGTCCACCCTGGAAAGCCTTACGGGAAGGGACTCTCAGGACCATGGCGCCCTGGATCCAGAGGACCGTGCCTTGAACAACGAGGAGGGCCGGGAGTTACAGCGGGCGCTGATGCTGCTGCCGGAAAACTATCGCCTGGTACTGATCCTTCGCTACTGGCAAGACCTATCGTACGAGGAGATTATGGCCGTGACCAGGATATCGGAGAGCGCCCTTAAGACCCGCTTGCACCGGGCCAGGGAGATGCTGGCCGAAAAAATGCGCGGCGGTCGAGCTACCCCAGCCATGACGCAGGGGCTGGTCCAGGCTGTCAACCGGAAAGAAGAGGGAGATGGTGTCTTGTCGAAATGTTAGCAAACTCATGTCACTGCACCTGGATGGCCTCCTAAGCTCGGAGGGGAGCGCGGCCTTAGAGAACCACCTGGCCCGTTGCACCACCTGTTGGGAGCATTGGCAGGCCTTGCAGCATATGGACCAGCGTCTGCGTGAAGCGCCCTTAGCCACTCCGCCCGGTGATTTCGTGCCAGAGGTCATGCGGCGGATCTCTCTCTACCAGGGTTTCGCCTTACCGGCAGTCAGGGTGCCTGGCTGGGCCA
>DYIS01000125.1:4514-4791 GCA_020723545.1 Ktedonobacter racemifer | reverse complement strand
GCCATTCTCGGTGCCAGTGCCCTGGCCGTGGTTTCTTTTGCCGCGTGGGTCGTTTTCGCTGCCATTAGCGTTTACTGGCAGATGGACACAGTCTGGTACCTGGGGCTCTGTGCCTTGAAGTCGGCGGGGGTGGCCCTGGCTGTAGCCGATGCACTCACGCTGACCGGTCGGTCGCTGCTTTCGGAGTTACTTGCGCCCACCACGGTGGCTGGCCTGGTCAGTCTATCCGGGTTGTCCGTACTGGTTTTGGTGCTCTGGTTGAGGCTCGTAACGAAAT
>DYIS01000125.1:0-4504 GCA_020723545.1 Ktedonobacter racemifer | reverse complement strand
TTGGCGGCGCGCGGCCTAGCCAACGATTCTATAGGAGGTCTAGGCAATGAAAAGAACCGTGTTTTTGCTCGTGCTCTTAGCGCTTCTTCTGGCTGGCTGTGCCCCTCAGGAGGGGGACGGGGTGTTGTTTTCCCAGTCCGGAGATGTGGTAGCTTTCGGCCGCGACGTGAATGTGACAGCCAACGAGGTGGTTAATGGCAGCGTGGTGGCCTTTGGCGGCATGGTCGACGTTCAGGGCAAGGTCTTGCGAGATGTTGTGGCCTTTGGCGGAAACGTCTCGATCTCCGGCGAGGTATACGGTGATGTGGTGGCCTTTGGCGGAAACGTGGACCTCCAATCCACCGCCGTTCTGCACCGAGACCTGGTGGCTTTCGGTGGAGTGGTGACCAGGGAAGAGGGGGCAAAAGTCCGGGGAAGCACGGAATGGCCCCTGGAGTCCGTGACCCGGGTCTGGCCCACACCGCTACCAACCGTGCCTAGGATCAAGCCCGATATTCCATTCGCCACGCTGCCGACTATGGCCGTCTATCGGGGTTGGGAAGCGGTGATCGGCTTCATGTTGGGCTTGATCAAGGGCATTCTCTCCGCCCTGGTGTTGGCGGCCCTGGCTTTCTTGGTGGCGGCCCTGTTCCCAAAGCAGGTCCAGGTGGTGAGAGACACCGTGGCCGCCCAGGCCGTGCCCAGCGCGCTCGTCGGCTTAGCCACCATCTTCCTGGCGATTGTCCTGGCCATACCGGTGATGCTTTTGACCATTTGTTTGTTGGGGCTGGGCGTAGTGGCGATGTGGGCAGCCGTGGTCATCGCCGGGTTGCTCGGCATCACTGCGGTGGGGGCCATGGCTGGAGAGAGTATATTGGCGGCGTTTAAGGTCTCCGGCTCCACTATGCCGATAGCGGCTACGGTGGGTGTCCTGGCGATTTCGCTGGTGCTTTCGCTGGTGAGCCTGGTGCCCATCGTGAACTGCGTGGGCTGGCTGTTGTGGCTGATCTTCATCACACCGGGCCTGGGTGCTGCCGTGTTGAGCAAGTTTGGCACCGAGCAACTCCGAGTCCCGTCTGGCGAGCCTTCGGTTCAGCCGGGCCAGTGATGCTCATCTGGGGTTCACAGGCTCACTGTCTCTCCACGCTCGGGCACCAGGACGTTACGCACCCCCAGTTCCTGTATTCCCTGGGCCAGGGCCCGGGCTGGCCCCTCCTCACCGTGGACCACATAGACGCCTTTCAGGCTGTCTTTGGTCCGCGAGGTCCACCCCAGCAAATCGTCGCGATCGGCGTGGGCGCTGAAGCCGTTAATCGCCTCCACCCTGGCTCTGACCTCGTACTCCTCGCCGAAGATGCGGACGATCTTCTCCCCATCTACCAGGCGGCGGCCCAGGGTGTTCTCCGCCTGGAAGCTCACGATCAGCACCGTGTTCCGTGGGTCGCCGACGTTATGGACCAGGTGGTGCCGGATCCGGCCGGCCTCGCACATACCTGAGCCGGAGATGATGATACAGGGCTCTTTGAGACTGTTGAGGGATTTTGACTCCTGGGAATCGCGGATGTAGTGGAGCTTTTTGAAGTCAAAAGGGTCTTCGTGTCGGGCAATATACCCGTAGGTCTCCGGGTCAAAGCACTCGGGGTGCCGGCGAAAGACCTCCGTGGCCTCCAGCGCCAGGGGGCTGTCCACGTAGATCGGCAGGCCTGGCATCTTCCCGGCTTCCCGGAGCGAATGGAGGGTTAAGACGATTTCCTGGGTACGGCCCACCGAGAAGGCCGGGATCAGGACCTTCCCCCTTCGCTCAAAGGTCTCATTCACCACCCTCTTGAGGTCATCGGCGGTCTCCTCGATGGAGCCATGAAGGCGGTCCCCGTAGGTGCTCTCGATGATGAGATAGTCCGCGTCCTCCAGAAGCGTAGGGTCGCGAATGATCGGCAGGCTCTTACGACCAAGGTCGCCGGTGAAGGCCAGTCTCACCGTCTTGCGGTCCTGGGCGTACTCCAGCAAAACTATGGCCGAGCCCAGGATGTGACCGGCGTCCAGGAACGTCACACGGCCAGCGTTTCCCAGGCTTACCCACTGGCCGTAGGGCACGCCTTTGAACAGCGGTAGCGCCCGCTCCACGTCGGCAGCGGTGTATAAGGGCTCCACCGGCGGCAGACCGCCCTTGCTCCTTCGAAAGCTGACGTACTCGGCGTCAGCTTCCTGGACGTGCCCGCTGTCGCGCAAGACGGCACTGGCCAGGTCGGCGGTGGCCGAGGTGCACAAGATATCTTTGTCAAATCCCTGGCTCACCAGATTGGGGATGTTGCCGCTGTGATCGATGTGGGCATGAGAGAGGATCAAGAGATCTATAGAGCCAGGCCGGAAGGGAAAGTGGGTGTTTCGCTCGATGCTCTCGGCCCGATGCCCTTGAAACAGCCCGCAATCCAGCAGGATGCGCCTGTCCGGTGTCTCCAGCAGGTGCATGGAGCCGGTGACGGTCCGGGCAGCACCCCAGAAGGTGATCTTCATGCCAACACCTCGTTACAAAGCCCGAGAGCTACCGGTCACCAGAACTACCTTGTCTTTTAGCTCCAGGTCCATGTTTATCCTCCGGTTTAGGTATTTAGTCAGCGGGTGTGAGCGAGCTTACGACGTCTCTCTCCGATCCTGGCCGCGACTCCAGGCTCCAACGGGCCGGGTGGGCATAACAGTACAGGCAGGAATGCCAACAGACCTGGGAGTAGGCTCCGATGTCGATGCTCTCGGTACAGCCGCACAGCTTACGTTGCCCTTTATCCTTGAGCAACGAGGCCGGCTCGCCACGTGGATGGAGGCTGGCCAGGAGCTGGCCATCGATACAGCGCCCCTGGTGGATGCCCTCCAGGCCGAGGGCCTCTTGAGCGCAGATGTAAAGCTCTGCTTTAAATGGGGCTGCCATTTCCAGGAGACGACGGACTATCTCTCGCCTCTCGCCCAAAGTGGGATCATACCATTCCACGCCCCGAGACCGCATTTTCGGGTAAATGGTGGCAAAGGAAAAACGGAAGCGGGTGACACCGTGGGCCGCAGCGGAGGAGAAGATGTCCTGGGCCAGGTCAACGTTGCTTCGCACCTCGTTGCCTCGTTTCCACATCACGATCGGGTCGAAGCGCACGCTGACCCGATCGGGGCTGCCGGTCAGGTCTATCAGTTCGGGGAGTTGGTTCAAAGCCTGGGAGGGCCCGGGTGCCTGGGGCTCCATCTCGCCTCCTCCCAGGCCGGTGATGGTGATAAAGGCATAGAGTTGCTCGTAGGGCTGAAGCGCGTCGCGCACGCCGGCCAGGTTGTCCAGCAGAGGGCGGTAGTCCTTGGACCAGAGCACCAGGGTGTGCACGGAAGATGGTGAAAGATCCACCTGGCGTTCTCCGCCGTAGGGCAGCGCGACCGTCACCTGGCCTCGCCTCAGGGCCTGGGCCAGCCAGGGCGAATACCAGCGCGGCACGTCGGTTCGACGTGAACAGGAGATGACGTTTTTCATGACCGTGAATCCAGTATAGCACAGGGCAAAATAGCGAGCAACAAATCACTCCTTGTTTCTACCAACAAAAGGTGATAAACTACGGGACGTGGCCGCCGTGGGCGCCGGGGGCACGGCAGGTACGAAGCCCCTTGCGGATTCGCCTGAGAGGCCGATCACTGCGTTTGCACTGGTGCAACAACTAAAAGTTTTGACGTGGAGGTCAACCAGGCTATGGGTAATTACTTTGCCGAGCCATTCCGCATCAAGATGGTGGAGCCCATCAAGCTAACCAGCCGCCAGGAGCGAGAGAGGCTCTTGATGGAGGCCGGTTATAACCTTTTCCGGTTAAAGGCGGAGGATGCCTACGTCGATCTCCTCACCGATAGCGGCACCGGAGCCATGAGCGACTACCAGTGGGCGGGGATCATGCAAGGCGATGAGTCCTACGCTGGCTGCAAGAACTTCTACCATCTGAATGAGGTCATCAAGACCATATTCGGCTTCCAGCATTTCGTGCCCACCCACCAGGGCCGGGCTGCGGAGCATGTACTGTTCTCTGTTCTGGTGAAGCCGGGGCACGCCGTTCCATCCAACATGCATTTCGACACCACCCGGGCCAATATCGAGGCTCTGGGCGGTAAAGCGGTTGACCTGGTCATAGACCAGGCCTACGACCCCCAGGTCCCCCTGCCTTTCAAGGGCAACATTGACCTGGATAAGCTGGAGAACTTCATCGAGCACTGGGGCGCGGATAAGATCCCCCTGGCCATGCTCACCATCACCAACAACTCCGGCGGGGGCCAGCCCGTCTCTATGGAAAATATATCCGGCATGAGTGCCATACTCAAGCGGCACAAGATCCCTTTCTTCATCGACGCCTGCCGTCACGCCGAAAACGCCTATTTCATCAAGCAGAGAGCCCCTGGGTACGGCGACAAGACGCCCTTGCAGATCGCCCAGGAGACATTCTCCTACGCCGACGGATGCACCATGAGCGCTAAGAAAGATGGGCTGGCGAACATCGGCGGCTTCCTGGCCATG
>DYIS01000124.1 GCA_020723545.1 Ktedonobacter racemifer | reverse complement strand
GGGTTTTCAAGTATGCCCGATGGCCCAAGCGGACACCCTCCCCAAGCACCTGGTCCAGAGCTACCAGAGGCATGGCGACCAGAAAGTCGCCATGCGCAAGAAGGAGCTGGGCATCTGGAGGGAGTTCACCTGGAAGGATTCCTACGAGCAGGTGAAATATCTGGCTCTGGGCCTGGTCAGCCTGGGCCTCCAGCGCGGCGACAAAGTGGCCATCATCGGCGATAACGATCCCCAGTACTACTGGGCTGAGCTGGCGGTCCAGGCCGCCGGCGGTGCCGCGGCCGGCATCTTCACCGACTGTGTCCCCCGGGAGGTCAAGTACATCGTCGAGCATTCGGATTCCACCTTCGTCTTCGCCAAGGATCAGGAACAGTGCGACAAGCTCCTGGCCATCAGGGACCAGGTGCCCAAGGTCAAGAGGGTGATCTACTGGGATCCTAAGGGCCTGGGAGGCTACGCCGAGCCCTGGCTCTTGGGGTTCGATCAGGTGGTGGCCGTGGGCCGAGAGCTCGAGATCGCCCGGCCCGGCCTTTTCCTGGAGCTGGTGGCCCAGGGCAAGGCCCAGGAGGTGGCCATAATCTGCTACACCTCGGGCACCACCGCCCTTCCCAAAGGCGCCATGGTTACCCACGGCAACCTGGTCTTCGGCTACCAGGCGGCTACTGCCGTGGACCCTCGCTACGACACCGACGACTATCTCTCCTTTCTCCCCCTGGCCTGGATCACCGAGCACGTCCTGGGCCTCGCCATCCACGTGATCTCAGGCATGGTGGTCAATTTCCCGGAGGAGCCAGAGACGGTCCAGGCGGATCTACGCGAGATCGCCCCCTGCTCCCTCCTTTTCAGTTCCCGCCTCTGGGAGAACGTGGCCTCCACCGTGCAGGTGCGGATGAACGACTCCAGCCCCCTCAAGCGGGCCCTTTACCACCTGGCCCTCCCCATCGGCCATCGGATGGCCGACCTGCGCTTCCAGGGGAAGGAGCCCAACCTGTTTTGGCGGGCCCTTCACGCCACCGCCGACCTGGCCGTCTTCCGCCCCCTCCGGGACAAGTTGGGGCTGGTGAAGGTGCGCAGCGCCTACACCTCAGGGGCAACCCTGAGCCCAGAAGTGGTGCGCTTCTTTCGGGCCCTGGGCGTGAACCTGAAACAGATCTACGGTTCCACCGAGGCCATCGTGCACGCCCTCCATCGGGAGGGTGACATCAGGATGGAGACGGTGGGGCCGCCGGCTCCCGGCGTAGAAGTGCGGGTGGCCGAGGACGGCGAGATCCTGGTGCGCAGCCCCGGAGTCTTCGTCGGCTATTACCAAGACCCGGGCACCACTGCCGAGAAGCTCAAAGATGGCTGGTTCCACACCGGCGACGCTGGCTATCTGACCCAGGACGGTCACCTGATCTACCTGGACCGGGTCAAGGATCTCCTGGAGCTGGCCGACGGGGCCCGGTTCTCGCCCCAGCACATCGAGGGCCGCCTGAAGTTCAGCCCTTACATCAAGGATACCATCGTGTTGGGTGGGAAGGAACGGGCCTTCGTGGCCGCCATCGTCAACATAGACTTCGAGAACGTGGGGAAATGGGCGGAGAACCGTCGCCTCCCCTATACCCCCTTCGTCGATCTCTCCCAGAAGCCGGAGGTCTACGACCTGATCCGGAGGGACGTAGAGCGGGTGAACGTGGCCCTGACCGCGGCGGCTCGGGTGCGCAAATTCGTGCTGTTGCACAAGGAGTTCGACCCCGACGAGGCCGAGCTGACCCGCACCCGTAAACTGCGACGTGCCTTCGTGGAGGAGCGCTACCGTAACCTGGTGGAGGCCATGTACCGCGGATTAGACCAGGTGATCGTGCGGGCGGAGGTGAGATACCGGGATGGGCGTACCGGCACAGTGGAGACGCCGATCAAAGTGTGTTCGCTAGACTGAGCGCGTGGCCTATGGCCGGCCCGTGGCAATTACCGGCAACCAGAAACGAGGGAGAATAGCGTGACCAACCTCTTGCAATTCCTGATCACCGGCATCCTGGTGGGGGGCGTTTATGCCCTGATTGCCCTGGGGCTGGTGTTGATCTATAAATCCTCCCGCGTCTTTAACTTTGCCCAGGGTGATCTGGTGATGCTGGGGGGCTTTGTCACCTGGACGCTCCTGGCCCAGTTCGGGCTTCCCCTCTGGGCGAGCCTGCCGGTGGCCCTGGTCCTGGCCTGGATGGTGGGGCTCTTGGTGGAACGGTTGGCCCTGCGGCCCCTCATCGGCCAGCCCATCCTGGCCGCGGTGATGGTCACCCTGGCACTCTCCTACTTCTTCAAGGGGTTCACAATCCTCCTCTGGAGCGCTTACCGGCGGGTCTTTCCGGAGCTCGTCCCCACGGCCCCGGTGAAGCTGGGGGAGATCGTGCTCTCGCAGCATCTATTGTGGACCTTTGTTGTCTCCGTCCTGGCCTTCGGCCTGTTGACCATCTTTTTCTGGCGCACCAAGACTGGGCTCCTGATGCGAGCGGCGGCCGAGGACCATCAGGTGGCCCAGAGCATGGGCATCAGCGTCAAAGGAGTCTTCGCCCTCACCTGGAGCATCGCCGCCATGGTGGCCACCCTGGGGGGCCTGCTCTTGGGGAGCATCAACGGGGTGGATCCCACCCTGGGCGCCATCGGCCTGAAGGCCTTCCCGGCGGTCCTGGTAGGCGGGCTGGAATCCATCCCCGGGGCGATGATCGGCGGCCTGACGGTGGGGATAGTGGAGGGCCTGGCGGCAGGGCTCATCGACCCCTCCCTGGGGGAGATCGCTCCCTTTTTGGTCCTGCTCCTTATCCTGCTCTTCAAGCCGGAGGGGCTCTTCGGGCTGAAGAGGATCGAGAGGGTGTGAAGATGCTGCCTTCGGGAACCTATAACATCAGCTACAGCCAGGACATGGCCATCGTGCGCACGCGCCTGCAATGGGCCGTCCTGGTGGCGTTTCTTGTGGCCCTCTTCGCCCTGCCCCGCTTCGCCAGCGGGCATGTCCTGAGCATCCTCAACGGCATCGGCATCATGCTCATCGCCGTGCACGGGCTGAATATCCTCACTGGCTACACCGGGCAGATCTCCCTGGGTCAGGCGGCCTTCATGGCGGTGGGAGCCTATACCTCGGCCCTCTTAACGGCCCGCCTGCACCTGCCCTTCTGGCTGGCCCTGCTCGGCGCGGGGGTGAGCGCCGGAGCGGTGGGGCTGGTCTTTGGCCTGCCCTCGGTGCGAATCAAGGGCTTCTACCTGGCTATGGCCACCCTGGCCGCCCAGTTTATCATCCCCTGGATGTTCATCCACGTGCGCGCCGACATCACCGGGGGCGTGTCCGGAATGGTGGTGCCCCCGGCCTCCCTGGGAGGCATCGTTTTCAAGTCGCAAGAGAGCATGTATTTCCTGGTGATGGGCGTGGCGGTGGCCATGACCTTCTTTGCCAAGAACCTGGTGCGCACCCGGACGGGGCGCGCCTTTGTGGCCATCCGGGACAACGACATCGCGGCCGAGGCCATGGGCATCAACCTGTTCACCTATAAGCTCCTGGCCTTTTTCATTTGCTCGTTTTACGCGGGCGTCGCCGGCTCCCTGTGGGCCCACTGGATGCGGGCCATCAACCCGGATCACTTCACCCTGATGGATTCCATCTGGTATGTGGGCATGGTCATCGTGGGCGGGATGGGGAGCACCCTGGGGGCCATCCTGGGGACGACCTTTCTGCGGCTCTTGAGCGAGCTGGTGATGACCGTGAGCCCCCAGATTGGCCGCCTCTTCCCATTCCTGGCCGCCAACATCCTGGCTGCCCTGGGGCCCATGCTCTTCGGCCTGGTGATCATCCTTTTCTTGATCTTTGAGCCCCGGGGCCTGGCCCACCGTTGGGAGGTCTTCAAGGCCTCGTATCGGTTGCATCCTTTCGCGCATTGAGGTGGCCTCCTCTGGGCGACTCGAAAGGGGGTGATAGCGGAACAGAGATGTGGATCTTTTTCGGAGCCCGTCCGAAGCTCGTGCTGGTTGCCGGACGCCGCCATAGCGGTGCCTGGCTCACTAAGGAGGAAGTGCCATGAAACGGTTCGTCTCCCAGCTCCTGGTCGTATCCGTGATGCTCGGTCTGGTCGTGGCGGCTTGCGGCCCTACCCCTGTGCCCACGGCGACGCCCGTCCCACCCACGCCGACCAAAGTGCCGCCGACGCCCACGCCGGTCAGGACCATCAAGCTCTACCACTTCGGCGATGTCACCGGCCCTTACGCTCCCATCACCTTGCCCCTGGTGAACGCCTTCGAGGATGCCCTCAAGTACATCAACGAGAAGGGCGGCATCCGGGGGGCTAAGGTGGAGCATGAGTGGATGGACACCGGCGGCAAGCTGCCCCAGGCCATCGCCGCCTATAACAAGTTTCGGGAGGCCACGCCCAAGCCGATCGTGATGCTCATCTACGGCTCCACGGAGGGCGAGGCCCTTAAGGAGCGCTTCGCTGAAGACAAAATCACTGTCCTGAGCTACAGCGTCAGCGATCCTCAGCTCGTCCCGCCAGGCTGGATCTTCGGCGCTCTGCCAGCCTACAGCGACCAGTTCGGGTTCTTCATCGACTGGCTGGTGGAGAACTGGAAGGAGTCCCGGCCGCCCAAGCTGGCCTTCTTGACCTGGGACACCGCCTTTGGCAAGGCGGTGCTCACCCCGGCTTGCCTGGATTACGCCAAGAAGAAGGGCGTGCAGATTGTAGCCACTGAGTTCATGCCCATGGTGCCGGTGGATGTCTCCACCCAGCTCCTGCGTATCCGGGACGCCGGGGCCGATTGGGTCTACAGTAACACCCTGGGGGCGGCGCCGGGGGTCATGCTCAAGGATGCCACCAGGCTAGGGCTCAGGGACAAGATCAGGTTCGCCGGTGGCCCCTGGGCCATGGACTGGGCGCCCATCCGCGTGGCCGGCGCGGCCGCTGCTGAAGGCTTTGTCGGTCCTCAGTCCTACGCCTCTTGGAGCGAGGCTGACAACCCGGGCATCAAGCTCCTGAGCGAGCAGTTCGAGAAGAACAAGCGCAAGCCCGAGGAGAAGGCCCTGGCCTACATCTGCGTCTGGTCCGGCGTGTTCACCCTGGCCGAGGCCATCGGCAAGGCCGTGGACGAGGTGGGGTTCGACAAGCTGGACGGCGCGGCGGTGAAGAAGGCCATGGAGGCCTTGAAGGACTACTCGCCCCAGGGGCTCACGTACTACACCTTCTCGCCAGCGAAGCATAGCCCGGTCAAGGCCCGGATGCTCCAGGTGAAGGGCGGCACTTTGGTGCCCATCAGCGATTGGCGCGTCATCCCCGACCTGGCTGGCAAGTAGAGCGCAGTTTGAGCCTCGGGTTAGGGTTGAGGTCTCCAGGGAGGACGAGATGAGGCCTCAGCCCTAACCTCGCTCTGGGCATTAACTACTGTCCATCGAAAAAGACCGGGTAGAGGGGTACCCCCATGTTAGCCCTGAAAAATGTGGAGGTGGTCTACAGCGACGTCATCCTGGTGCTGCGGGGGGTTTCCCTGCAGGTGGGCCAGGGGAACATCGTGGCCCTCCTGGGCAGCAACGGCGCGGGGAAGACCACCACCCTCAAGGCCATCTCCGGGCTGCTCTCCACTGAACTGGGCAGGGTTACCGCCGGCAGCATCCAGCTCGACGGCGTGCGAATAGACCGCAAGGCTCCGGAGGAGATCGTCAAGCTGGGCATCGTCCAGATCATGGAGGGGCGTCGTGTCCTGGAGCACCTCACCGTGGAGGAGAACCTGCTGGTGGGAGCCCACCTGTGCCGCAACCCGGCCCAGGTGAGGCGGGATTTGGAGATGGTCTACAGCTACTTCCCGGCGCTCACGGGCCTGCGCCATCGCACCAGCGGCTATCTGTCGGGGGGTGAGCAGCAGATGCTGGTCATCGGCCGGGCGCTGATGGCCCGCCCCAGGCTCATGCTCCTGGACGAGCCATCCCTGGGCCTGGCCCCCCTCTTGGTGCAGGAGATCTTCCGCATCATCAAGAGGATCAATGTCGACGAGAAGACCTCCATCCTGCTGGTGGAGCAGAACGCCATGGCCGCCCTGGCCATCGCCGACTATGGCTACGTCATGGACAACGGCCGGGTGGTCCTGGACGGCCCCGCCGAGAAACTGCGGGATAACGAGGACATCAAGGAGTTCTACCTGGGGTTGAGCGATTTGGGCCAGAGGAAGAGCTACCGGGAGGTGAAGCACTACAAGAGGCGGAAGAGGTGGCTGGCGTAGCCACTACGTCCCTTACGACGCTATGTACGATCAAGGGTACTCCAGCATCGGCTGCGTTCCTTCCGCTCGTCCCATTCAACCAAGCGAGGACATACGACGGGCCGCTGGTGGTGGGAGGCACCCGAGCACAAGGTGTGCGGGCTGCACGTCAACCGCTAACCTGGCAGCCTCATGACACAGGCAGGGAGAACATAGAGGACGCACCTGTTCTTGAGCGCTTGTGACTTTTCTGCCTGTTTGCCGAAAACTAATTTGGAAATCAAGGTTTAGCTACGTGGGGAGCTGATGACCCCATAGCGCTTAGAGCGCTTGGGAAAGTTTGTTTCCAAACAAACGAGGTAAGAGGTGGTTCTAATTATGGTCACTGTGCAGACACCTATCGAAGCCTTGCTGGAGGAGGGGCGTAAATTCGCCCCAGGTGAGGCGTTCATCCGGCAAGCCAATGTGAAAGATCGTAGCGTCTACGAGAAGGCTAAACAGGACCTGGAAGGTTTCTGGGCGGAGCAAGCAGGGCAGTTTGTCTGGTTCAAGAAATGGGACAAGGTGCTAAAGTGGGAAAGTCCGTGGGCCCAATGGTTCGTGGGTGGCGAGCTGAACATTACTGTCAACTGTATTGACCGCCACCTCAAGACGTGGCGGCGCAACAAAGCCGCATTCATCTGGGAAGGCGAGCCGGGTGAGGAGCGGGTGCTGACCTACGCAGACCTCTACCGGGAAGTTTGTAAGTTCGCCAACGTGCTGAAGCGATTGGGCGCGAAGAAGGGCGACCGCGTGGCGCTTTGCCTGCCGATGATCCCCGAACTGCCCATCGCCATGCTTGCCTGCGCCCGAATCGGTGCGCTCCATACGATCGTGTTTGGTGGCTTCAGCGTGGAGTCGCTGCGTGACCGCATCAACGACGCACAGGCTAAAGTCCTCGTTACGGCTGACGGTGGCTGGCGGCGTGGTAATATCGTCCACCTTAAGCGCAACGCCGATGAGGCTGTTAGCCAATGTCCTTCTATTGAGCAAGTGGTCGTGGTCCACCGGGGCGTCATGGATGCCACTCACGTCCCTCTGCGCGAGGGGCGCGACCACTGGTGGCATCGGCTCATGGAAGAGGCCCCCCTTTCACTGCGAGCCTGAACCGGTGGATTCTGAGCACCCGCTCTATATCCTATACACCTCCGGCACCACTGCTAAACCTAAGGGCGTGGTCCACACGACGGCAGGCTATATGGTTGGCTGCGCCGTCACGCATCGGTGGATTTTTGATAT
>DYIS01000123.1 GCA_020723545.1 Ktedonobacter racemifer | reverse complement strand
GCAGCACGCTTCGTGTTGCAGGCAGTAGAGAACGAGGAAGAGGTAAAGCCCCTGCCTCTGCAGGAGATGCCACAGGAACGGCTCCTCCTGCCAGACCGATGGATCTTGAGCCGGCACCATCGGCTATGCGCCGAGGTTGATCGGCTCATGGCGGACTATCAGTTCGGCGAGGCCGGGCGTCAGATCTACGAGTTCCTATGGGGAGAGTTCTGCGACTGGTACATCGAGGCCAGCAAGATCCGGCTGTACGGCCACGACCCGGAGGCAAGGGCGGCCACCATGAGCATCTTGCTCCACGTGCTGGAACGAACCCTTCGGCTCCTGCACCCCTTTATGCCCTTCGTCACGGAGGAGATATGGCAGCACTTGCTTTTTAGCAAAGGGGCGGCCATGGTCCTCCCTCACCCCCTCCGGGGGCCTGCTCTCTTTACTAGTAAAGAAGAAGGGAGAGGCTCGATCATGGTGGCACTTTACCCTGAGGCAGAGAGGCGATACTATGATGATGCGGCTGAGCGGGAGATGGGCCTGGTGCTGGAGATCGTCCGGGCCATTCGAAATGCTCGGGCGGAGTTCGAGGTGGAGCCCAACCGGCGCATTGCTGCCCTCATTGCCGCCGGCTCCAACGCGGGGTGTCTTGGTGATCAGGCGGCGGTCATAGCCGCCCTGGCCCGGGTGGATCCAGAGATGCTGACCATCGCGCCCCACCTGGTGGAGAAACCCTCCCAGGCCCTGAGTCTGGTGGTGGGCGCTGTCGAGGTGTTCTTGCCTTTGACAGGGATGATCGACCTGGCTGTGGAGCAGGCCCGCCTGGATCGGGAGATGGCCACGGCCGAAAGCGAAGTTGCCAGGGCAGTGGCGCTCTTGGGCAACGCCAGTTTCGTGTCTCGCGCACCAGCCAACGTGGTGGAGAAGGAGAAGGAGAAGCTCACTGCCCTGCAGGAAAGGCTCGACAAACTGGTCAGGCGGAAGGAAGCCTTGCGAGCGTAGTGTTCTTTACTAGTAAAGAACAACGGGTGCACGGCGTTGTACGCGTGGCACCACGTGCGCTGTTTTCTTTACTAGTAAAGAAACTGTGGTATAATTATTTGGGCATGTGCTTTGAGCCATTCTTTACTAGTAAAAAATAATGCCCAGGTTGCCATGTTCTTTGCTAGTAAAGAAGTAGCGGCTTTGGGTGGGGGCGTACTATGATTGGGAAGGTATTCGCCGGCAAGTACAAGATCATCGACGAGGTGGGAAGCGGGGCCACATCCACGGTGTACATGGCCCGCAATCTGGACACCAATCAGATATTGGCCTTGAAAGTGCTGAGCCAAAGCTTGTCCACGGACGCCGAGTTCATCAGGCGCTTTCAACGTGAGGCGGTCATCATCAAGAACCTCAATGACCCCCACATCGTCCGGGTATACGACTTTGGCTGCCAGGATGGCATCTACTTTCTGGCCATGGAGTACATAGACGGCCGCCCGGTCAGCGAGGAGGTGGCCAAGAGCGGCAAGCTGCCCCTGGAAAAGGCACTGAACATCGCCATACAAGCGGCAGAGGGGCTGCAAGCTGCTTACCGGAGTGGCATCGTGCACCGGGACATCAAGCCTCAGAACCTGATGCTGGATGCCGATGGCAGGGTCAGGATAATGGATTTCGGCACGGCCCGCGGGGGCGACCTCTCCAGCATCACCGTCTCCAACGTCTTCATTGGCACCCCCTATTACATATCGCCGGAGCAAGCAGAGAAGGGCAAGAGTGCGGACATACGGTCAGACCTGTACAGTCTTGGCGCAGTTCTCTTCGAGATGCTCAGCGGCAAGGTTCCGTTTCAGGGTGATTCTGCGGCCATGGTCGTAGTGAAGCACATGACGGATCCGGTGCCCTCGCTGACCGCCCAGGACCCAACGATCCCTTCACAGATCGACCAGATCGTCCAAAAGGCCCTGGCCAAGGACCCGGCCCAGCGTTTCCAGACCCCGGAGGAGATGCGGCTGGTGCTCAAAGATGCCCTGGCCAGGGTTTGCCGCCCGGCTGCACCCTCGCCGGGCGTGGCCAGAGAGACGCCCCGGCCTCCGGTTCCCGCGCCGCCGGTGGTCACAGCCACTCCACTCCTGTTATCTTTAGAGTCTGGGCAGCAGTTCTCGGTGACTGTCCCGGAATGCGCCATCGGGCGAGCCGACCCCGAGAGGGGGATGTATCCGCATATTGACCTCCAGCCCCTGGACCTGGGGCGATCGGTCTCCCGCCAGCACGCCCGGATCGTCTGCCAGGGTGGCACCTATTTTGTCATGGACGCTGGCAGCCGGAATCGCACCTACCTGAACCAGGCTGCCCTCACCCCCGAGCAGATGTACCCGCTGAAAGACGGCGACGAGCTTTGGTTTGGCAAAGTGAGGGTGGTCTTCCGGCTGCGCTGATGGCCCTGGGATCAAGCCTCTTAGCCAGTGCCCAGTTTCTTTACTAGTAAAGAAAACCCCACTCAAGGTGCCAGTCAAGAAACCAGGCGCCGTCGAAAACCCATTGCAAGGAGAGCTCTGCGATGCGCAAGTGGCTCTGTGTCCTCCTGGCCCTGACCCTTTTAGCCCTGAGTCCGGCGGCGCTGGCTGCCGAGACCAAGGACTACTTCTGGCAATTCATAAACGTTGGCATAATAGTACTGCCCAACGGCGATCTGCAGATAACAGAGACGCAGAGATTCGTCTTCACCCGGGGCTCTTTTCATCACGCCTACCGCTGGCTACCTACGGACCGATTTGACTCCATCGCCAATGTGGAGGTCTGGGAAGGCTCGCAGAAGTACAAACCCTCGACGGCGGATACCATTGGTGGCTATACCACCCGGGCGGAGAGCGGTAACTTCCAGGTCGACTGGTGGTTTCCCTATACTGAGAATGCTGCCCGGACCTTCACTATCAAGTACCTGGTCAAGGGCGCCCTGCGGGTGTACGACGGCGGCGACCAATTGTGGTGGAAAGCCATTGGCAGTTATCGCGGCAAGCCGGTGCGCTCCACCCAGACCATAGTTCACCTGCCAGTGCCGGTTCCGGCTGAACAACTGAAAGTCGCCTCTTATGGGGCCACTGCCAAGGCCAAGATAGTGGATGCCCAAACTATAGCCTTTACCAGTGGGGAATTGAGTCCAGGGGTGGAGTTAGAGGTCCGGGTCCAATTCCCCCATGGTCTGATCAAGGCATCTCCACCGGCCTGGCAGAAAGCCTTCGACGAACAACGAGCCTGGGAGGAGAAGACACGCCCCTGGTTTATGCTGGCCGCCGTGCTGGCGGTAGCGGTGGCCCTGTTCACCCCCCTGGGCAGTTTCCTTGGATTGTACTCGCTGTGGTATTCGCGAGGTCGAGACAAGCCCACCGGCTTTGTGGCTGAGTACCTGGCCACCCCTCCCAGCGACCTCCCCGCTGGCGTGGTGGGAACGTTGATCGACGAAAAAGCGGACATGAAGGACATCGTCGCCAGCATGGTGGATCTGGCCCATCGAGGGGCCATTAAGATCACCGAAACCAGGCAAGAGCATTTCTTCGGGGAAAGCCGAGACTTCACCTTCGAGCTCCTGGATCTGCAGCGACGGCTCCGGCCGGTCGAGAATACCCTGATCGATGCCATCTTCGGCGGCAGCAAGATGATAGCCCTCTCGGACTTGCGGGAGAGATTCTACACCTCTATCCCCAAGCTTAAAGAGCAACTCTATGCGGAGACAATCAAAGAGGGGTTTTTCGCCAAGAGCCCGGAGGCCACGCGGCGAAACTTTGTTCTCGGGGGCGCGGCCGTGGTGGTCCTGACGGGCATCTACTCCTTCTGCTTGGTCCCCGCAGTATCGGCCTCCGTGCCCACCGCGGTATGCCTTTCCTTTAGCTTGGGGGCTGTTGGCTTCCTGACCATGGTCTTCGGCACAGTCATGCCTCGGAAGACCGATAAGGGCTCCCTGGAGTTGGCCAGGTGGAAGGCCTTCCGCAAATACCTGGAAAACATCGAGAAGTACGGGAATATTCAGGAGGCTAAGAGCCTTTTCGACCGGTACCTGCCCTATGCCATCGCCTTTGGCATCGAGCGGGGTTGGGTGAATAAGTTCGCCCGGATCGGCACTCCTGCTCCCACCTGGTACGAGACCTACCCCCCGCTGATAATTGCCCACCCCAGCCATGGACCGGCAACCTTTACTAGTAAAGATGGGGGAGGTTCAGCCGGCGGCGGTGGCCTGGGAGTTCCGGGCCTGCAGGGCATGACTGACGGCGCGTTCGGTGGGCTTCAGGCCATGAGCGATGGGCTCTTCTCCATGCTGAGTTCCGCCGCGTCTACGTTTTCCAGCTCGCCTTCCAGCTCCGGTGGGTGGAGCGGTGGCGGAGGTGGCGGAGGTGGCGGCGGGGGCGGCGGTGCGGATTAGGGGCACGCCGAACCTCCCAAAGCCAGCCCAAGTGCCCAACCACCTGGCCTTCTTTACCAAACCGGGCGCGCAATGACAATGTAAAAGCATTTAGTGCGTCAGCTCTAGTAAAGAATGCCTCCCCTATCCCTCGTGCTCGCTCCTCATTCCGAAACCCAACGGAAACCTTGACTTTGCCCCAGTGATGCCCTAAAATGGCATAGTACAAAACGTCACGAGGTGGATGGTAATTGTGCGCAGGCCTCTAATCTGCAGGGAAATGCCGCTGGCTAGTGTCCGCTTTTTCTTTTCCTCCGCGTTTTTTCTTTTCTTGTCAGCGATGGTGATTGCCTGTGGCCCCGTTCCCGTTGAAACTCAATCCCTTAGGTTCGGCACCCTGCCCATACTGGACGCCCTGCCGGCCTACGTGGCAGAGAAGGAAGGCTTCTTCACCCGGCAGGGCGTCGTGGTGGAGATAGTCCCTTTTGCCAGCGCCCTGGAGCGGGATGCAGCTTTGCAGGCTGGCCAGATCGATGGTGACATCAGCGATCTCGTTGCCACCGTTTTCTTTAACAAGGATCAGGAGAGAGCAAAGGTGGTGCGCGTCGCCATGAAGACCACCCCAGAGCAACGTATGTTCGCCATTCTGGCTGCCCCGGGCTTGAGGATCCAGTCGGTGAGCGACCTCCGGAACGTGGAGGTGGCCATTTCCACCAATTCCGTGATCGAGTATGTGACTGATCAGTTGCTGGCGGGAGGAGGGCTTGCTCCAGCCGAGATCCAGAAAACCGAGGTGACCAAGATACCCGTTCGTATGGAGATGCTGACCAAGGGCCAGGTGAAGGCAGCCACCTTGCCCGAACCATTTGCCACTCTGGCCCTGGAACAGGGTGCTTCCCTGGTGATCGACGATGCTAAAAGCGGTATTGGGCAGAGCGTGGTACGGTTCAGCCAGGTGGCGCTCCGCCGGAAACCGGACGCAGTGAGGAGGTTTCTGGTCGCCTACGAGCAGGCGGCGGGAGCGATAAACTCCAGGCCGGAGAACTATCGAGCCCTGATGGTCGATAAGGGCAAGGTCCCCCCCTCGCTGAAAGACAGCTTCAAGGTTCCGGTCTTCCCTGGAGCCGCGGTCCCCTCTGAAGGCGAGGTGGCTGCGGTGACCAGGTGGTTGGCTGGCCGGAAACTCCTGGCCGGCGAACTGCCTTACAAGGTGCTTGTGGAACCGGGCTTCCTACCCAGGCCGTGACCTATGATCCGAGTGGAGAACGTCAGCTTCGCCTATCCTGGCAAGGAGGTGATCTTTCAGAGCTTCTCCTGGCAGGTGGAAAAGGGCGAGTCGTGGGCCATCATTGGCCCCCCGGGCTGCGGCAAGACAACGCTGCTCTATCTCCTGGCTGGCCTGCGCCTGCCACAGGAGGGGGTGGTGCTGGTTAACGACCAGATGGTGCGCCGGCCCCGACGCCAGACCGGGCTGATCTTGCAAGACTACGGCCTCTTGCCGTGGGCTACGGTACACCAGAACACAGCCTTGGGCCTGACGATTCGGGGCGTTCGGGAGCCCCAGCGCCAGGCTATAGTGACACAGTGGCTGGCACGGCTGGATATCGCCGGCGTGTCTGCCCAATACCCGAGCCAGCTTTCCGGCGGCCAGCGGCAGAGGGCAGCCGTGGCGCGCACCCTGGCCCTGGAGCCCGATCTCTTGCTAATGGATGAGCCATTCTCATCGTTGGACGCTTTGACCCGAGAGGGGCTTCAGAACATGGTGATCGAGCTGGGCATCGAATCGATCCTCACCGGTGTGCTGGTCACCCACAGCATCGAGGAGGCCGTGTTCTTGGGCAAGCGCATCCTGGTGCTGCCGTTGCCCCCGATAACCCAGGGCACCGTCATCGATAACCCCATGGCTGGCCAGTTGCGCTACCGAGGCCAACCTGAGTTTTATCGGACCTGCGAGAGGGTACGACAAACGGTGGAGAGGGTCGGGCACGATGGGCAAGGCTGAAGGAGCTCTGGCGACGCTATCCCTGTTCCTGGCCTGGCAGGTGGCGGCCCTGGCCGTGCAGGCCCCGGTGTTGCCGGGCCCACTGGCGGTCCTGGCGGCCTTTGTGCACGCTATGCCCCGGGGTCTTCTTTGGCATACCGCGGTGAGTGCCTTTAGGGTCGTTGCCAGCATCCTGATCGCCGTGGGCCTGGCCGCCCCCATAGGGCTCGTACTGGGCCAGATCAAACGGTTGGATGTGGTGGCAGCGCCGTTAATTTACATCACCTACCCGATTCCCAAGATCGTCCTCCTTCCCATTGTGTTGCTCTTCCTGGGGATAGGCGAGAGCTCGAAGATCTTCATCATCGCGCTGATCTTGTTCTTTCAGGTTCTGGTGGTGGTGCGCGATGCTTCCAGCGGCGTGCGGCCAGAGCTCATCTACTCAGTGCGATCATTGGGGGCCAGGCGGCGGCAACTGCTGCGCTACGTGTACCTGCCTGCCTGCTTGCCGGCTATCCTGACCGCTTTACGGGTGAGCACGGGGACGGCCGTGGCGGTTCTCTTCTTCGCCGAGTCCTTTGCCACCAACTCCGGATTGGGATACTATATCCTGGTGGAGGGCTGGGGAAGGCTGGCCTACCCCGAGATGTACAGTGGGGTCGTGGCCATGAGCCTGTTGGGCTTTGCCATCTACCTGGCGCTGGACTGGCTGGAACGACGTCTTTGCGGGTGGGTCCAGTTGGGCAAATAAGGTACGTATACATGGCTCAGCTAAGTGGTCAGCCCAGGGCCAGGTTCGTGAAGGCCATGTTCGCCCAGATCGCCGGGCGCTACGATCTGATGAACCGGCTCATGACCTTCGGGCGCGATCAGGGGTGGCGGCGCTTCGTGGCCAGGCAGGCGGCCCTGCCTCCTGGAGGTAGGGCTCTGGACGTGGGTACCGGGACCGGAGACCTGGCTTTGGCTTTGGGTCAGGAGGAGAGGACGAGTCTGGTCGTTGGCCTGGACTTCTGTCAACCCATGCTGGCCCAGGGTCAAGCCAAAGTTTCTTTACTGGAAAAGAATCGCGTGGCCTTCGTGCTGGGCGACGCTCTGAGGCTGCCTTTCGGCGACGATCAATTCGACGGCGTGACCAGTGCCTTCGCCCTGCGCAATGTGACCAGTATCCCTCAGGCCTTTGCTGAGATGCGCCGCGTGGCGAAGCCTGGTGGAAAAGTGGTGTGCCTGGGGGTATGTCGACCGCGCCAAGGTATCTTGCGCTGGTGTCATCATCTGTATTTCTATCGCCTGGTGCCCC